>CAZLKG010000005.1:0-23445 GCA_964560045.1 uncultured Slackia sp. | reverse complement strand
CTCCGGGATCATCAAGGCGACCTTCAAGGAAGAAACCGAAGAAGACCTCTTCGGCGAGCAGGCGGTTTTGTGCGGAGGCTTGGTTGAGCTTGTCAAGGCAGGTTTCGAGACCTTAGTTGATGCCGGCTATCCGCCCGAGCTTGCCTACTTCGAGTGCTATCACGAGATGAAGATGATTGTGGACTTGATGTATGAGTCCGGCATTCACTTTATGAACTACTCCATCTCCAACACCGCCGAGTACGGCGAGTACTACGCCGGCCCGAAGATTATCAACGAGCAAAGCCGTGCGGCTATGAAAGAGCTTCTGGAACGCATTCAAGACGGATCCTTTGCTCAGGAATTCGTGGACGACTGCAACAATGGCCACACGTGGTTGCTTGAACAGCGCGAGAAGCTCAACGACCACGAGATTGAGAAGACGGGCGAAAACATCCGTTCCATGTTCACGTGGATCAAGAAATAAAACATGGACATCCATGAGTAGGGTTCATCTGTGAATCGAGGTTGCGCCGGCCTTTGTGGCCGGCGCAATGCTTTTTGCCCTACGATTCACTCTCTACCCTACGATTTACCCGCCTCTGCGCCTTACGCTTTCGCGTGAGAGCGGATGGCTCCTTTGTCGCAGCGGTTACCCCAAGAATCAATAAGCCGGTCGTCTTTGTATACGCAGATGATTTCGCAGTGGTTGGCACATTTTTGGCATACCACCTCACGTGTGCGGAAGTCGAAGTCTCCTACATCGAAGACGAACGGTTGACGCTTGCCTTCGGGTGTATCGGAGGCTAGAAGCGCGACTCCGTAGGCACCCATCAGATGCCCGTCGGGGTCCACGATCACTTTCATATTCAGCGCATCTTCAAATGCCTCGACAACGCCCACGTTTTTGCTCACGCCTCCCTGAAACACCACGGGAGCGACTATCCTTTTGCCCTTTCCCACGTTGTTGAGGTAGTTCGCAGCCACAGCTTTGCACAGACCCGCGATGATGTCCTCGCGAGGATATCCCACCTGAATTTTGTGCACCAGGTCGCTCTCTGCAAAGACCGTGCAGCGGGCAGCGATGTTGGCGGGTTTTTTGGAAGTCAGGGCGATTTCGCCGAACTCTTCCACCTCAACACCCAGACGATGCGCCTGACTGGAGAGAAATGATCCGGTACCTGCGGCGCATAAGGTGTTCATAGCGTAATCCACCGCAACGCCATCCTCCACACAGATGATCTTTGAGTCTTGCCCGCCTATTTCGAGAATGGTGCGCACGTCGGGATGAAGATGTGTGGTTCCTACCGCATGGGCGGTAATTTCATTTTTTACCACCTGTGCGCCAAGCATGGCCCCAACCAAGCGCCGCGCACTCCCTGTGGCACCTATGGCTGTAACCTGAAACTCACTGCGATCGATTTGGCGCGCTAAGTCGTCTGTCACACGCCGTGCGGCATCTCCGGGATTTCCCTCAGTCCAAAGATATGAGCGCGCGAGGATGGATCCCGCAGCATCGATGATGATACCTTTGGTGGATATAGATCCGATGTCTATGCCGAGAAATGCTTCTTTCATCAGAGGTGTTCTCCTTTTAGCGCGCTTTGCGCATAGCGATCATGTCAAAAAACGCCTCAATACGAGTATCGAGGCCGGTATCGCTGGTTTGCGAATCGTAGCTGAGAAACAGTATGGGTATGCGATAGTCACGGCTGATGCGTTGCAGCACGGGCATGCAGTCTATCTCGGGCGTACACCCGGAAGATTTAAGGTGCACGATGCCGTCAAATCCCTCTTTGGCATAGTTTTTCGCGGCAGCTATGGTCATCGATGAGGTGGGTCCCATGTCGAAGGTTACGTATTCGGATATGCTGCGCCGCAGGTTGGGTTCGTTGTAGCGCAAGTTTCGATTGGTGAGATTCATCATGCGGTAAAGTTCCACTCCCATGTCTAAAAACTTCCGCTCAAGATAGAGATTGCTGTGCGCATCCACGGCGGTGAAGTATTCGCCCACAAGGCCCACGCGCACGGGATCGGCGGGAATGTTTACGGGCAGCGCTTCGAGAGCTACCATGCCCCGTCGGTGCGCCTCATCGATGTCGCGCCGGCATGAGGCAGTGCGCATCTCTTCAAAGTATGCCTTGCGTGCAAGCTCAAAAGACCCGCGTTTAACCTCATGACCAGCCAGCGCAAGGAAACGGTCATTGTAGGCATCGAGGCTTTCTATCATCTTGAAAGCCGCAAGCATATTGGCCACGCCCTGGGTGATTGACAGATTAGGATTCACCTTCTTCTTGCACAGGCTTATATACTCTTGCAGCGGCTTACCCGTGACCGTGGCAAAATTGAGCATTTCAAATTCGTAGCCGGTATCACGCAGAATGGATTCCTGAAGCTCACCGTAATAACCAAGGCGACACGGACCGGCAAACTGCACCAAAACGTCGGCACCCAACTCAAGCGCCTCTATGTAGTCCCCCAGGATGTGTTTGAACGGCGCGCACACAAAGTCATTGCTGGCGGCCGATCCCACCTCAGTGGTCTTGCGCGTAGGTTGAGGCAGCATGACAAAATCTGCATCAAGCACATACTCCACAAAAAACTTGAAGACAGTGTCATAGTAGCCGTAGCGCGGAAAGGCTACCTTTTTGCGGGCGTGGCGGTCGCGTTTGGGGCGCTTGCGCTTGGGTACAAGCGCCCACGAACCTATCGGCCCTTTGGAGAGCAGGGATCGGGCAAAGGGGCCGGTATCGGTGCGTCGACGATCGAGCGTATCAAGTGCGCTTTCCAGCAGTGTGGCGGCGCGCAGGGTGATCGGCTCATCTTTTCCCAAGCGCTTTGAGCTAACGCTTTGGGAACTTGGGGTTTCCTGAGAGATCTTCTCTGGGCTCTTTGCGATCTTTGAGACTTCCGAGAGCCTTTGTGCGCCCTTCGCGCCAATTTCGACGATTTTTGCCTTCAGCAGACCACGATCAGGCTTGATGGGTCTATCGTCCATGAAGGTAGCCCCCTCTCTTTTGGTAGCGCAGAATATCCACAAAGCTCTCTATACGCGTCTCCAGCCCGGCTGTTCCACTTTGCGCATCCACGGTGAGCATGAGCATGGGCTTACCCCGGAAACGGCGCGCAATAGCATCGTTGGTCATGGAATCAGGACCACAGGGAAACGCGCTCACAACCACAGCGCCATCGATGTATTTGTGGGACAGCATAAGAGCTCCCACAAGCTCACGGCTTACAAGCCAGGGAAGGGTTTCCGAGAATTCGAGACTCGCCTTATAGGCATCCTCCTTATCCATGCGATCGGCAAACAATACGCACGCACCCAAACTGTCAAGCATATCGGTCAAAGATCCCCCTATGTAGGGGTCATAAGCTACATAGGGGTGCGCCATCACGAGAATCCGCAGCGGTCTGTCCTCTACGGGAAGGGCCTCGATCTTCTCGATCAGCTTCTTTTGCGCAATGAGGGCGGCTTTATCGACAGATTTTTGGGCCTGCAGAGATATCTTCCATGCCGCTGAGGCTTCACGCGGACCGGCCCCCATGCGACGTGCGAGTCCAACGAAAGAATCGCGTGCATACGTGCGGGTTACCTGCTCTTCCAGCACACATGAAATGATATGCGGATGGAAGTCGGCGAGGGAGTTGGCTACCAAATCGGGCAGAGCCTGAAATTTTGTACAGAAACTTTTGAGGCGGCTTGTGTTAGCGATGCGAGGAATAAAAAGAGTATCCGCTTTGCCGATGAGGGAACGCGCATGGCCGAGATAGAGCTTGGAAGCAAGACAGCATTCATCAACCGACACGGCATCGCCCGCCTCGAAGATGCCGCGATCTGAGGGGTCACTCACAACGACGCTACGGCCAAGCGCCTCGAAGAAGGCGATCCATTGTGTTCCGTAGCGATAGTATAAAAGCGCGCGAGGCAGTCCCACGCTTTGTACGTCGGCCAAATCGACGACATGAGAAACGCCAATGCGTTCAGGGTGTTTCATACGAAACCTTTCAGTGCAGTCCGCACTCGAATCTTGAGAAAAGATCTGCGCGGTTGAAATTCGTACAGAACGCCGGGCGCATCATCGAGAGCCTGCCCGTAATATGCAATCGCGAACTGTTCGTTGCGACACAACTGACACGACTAATCGCCTCCTTCATGGTTTGGTGTATGAGTATACTGTTTAGCAACTGAATAGGATTGTTCGTTGATGGGTCGGATTGCGTTCTTTTATACTTATCACAATGCAGCAGGTTATTCAGCGATGCGTTCTGCCACAAGGGGCGTTGATAGTTCTGTCTGGTTGAAGCCCTGGATATGTCACGGGTGTTACTTCGCTTGGGACTGAAGCGTCTTTGCTTTATCTTTTTGGATATTCAGTGCGCATTGCTCACCGAAACGAGGATTCAGTGTCGTTCGTGGAATTTCGCAATGTGCGCAAGATATATCAGATGGGCGAAATCAAGGTGGCTGCGCTAGACGGGATGAACTTTGATGTAGAGCAAGGTGAGCTTGCTGTGGTAGTGGGTCCTTCCGGCTCAGGCAAAACCACACTGCTCAACATGCTTGGCGGAATGGATTCATGTACGTCGGGCACTATTCGCTTGGATGGATGTACAGTGAGCGATTTTGACCCCAAAAGGCTTACCGATTATCGCCGCCATGACATAGGCTTCGTATTCCAGTTCTACAACCTGGTGCAAAACCTCACGGCCTTGGAAAACGTGGAGCTTGCCTTGCAGCTTTGCAGGGATCCGCTTCCGGCTGATGAGATGCTAAAGCTTGTGGGCCTAGGCCACAGGCTGGACAATTTTCCCGCACAGCTTTCCGGCGGAGAGCAGCAGCGCGTGGCCATAGCCCGCGCCTTAGCAAAAAACCCCAAACTTTTACTGTGCGACGAACCCACCGGCGCGCTGGACTACAAAACAGGCAAGGCCATTCTCAAGCTGTTGCAAGATACCTGCAAAAACACGGGGCGCACCGTGGTGTTGGTCACGCACAATTCGGCTTTTACGGAAATAGCCGATCGCGTGATTCGTGTCAAAGAGGGTCGTGTGGAAAAAACCACGATTAATGCCAATCCCATACCGGCTGCTGCAGTGGAGTGGTAAGAGTGGAGCGCTGAGCCGTGTACAACCTTATCCGGCATACCATGAATGTGACTTTGGGCTCTATCGCGCTCTCTGTCGCGCTCTTGGCTCCGGATGTCCATCGCTACAGGAACGAGAGGGTACACGATGAGAAGCGCATTTAGCAAAGGCGTGCTGCGCTCCATCTCGCACTCACTCGGACGTTTTCTTGCTATAGCGATAATCGTCGGTTTGGGCACGGGTTTTTATGCGGGCCTGCGCATGACTGCGCCCGACATGAAGCTCGCCGGCGATATGTTCTACGATGGTACGAACCTTGCTGATTTGCGTGTGATGTCCACCTTGGGCCTTACCGATGACGACGTGAATGAGCTGCGTGAGGTAGAAGGTGTCGAAGGTGCGTTCGGTGCCTATGAAACCGACGTATTAGCAACGATTGAAAGTACGCAGTACACCATACGCATCCACTCACTTGATACGGACGCCGCCCGAGCAAGCGATACCTCTGATGGAGTCAATGCCATCTCTGATGATATCAACTATATCAACCGCCCCATTTTGGTTGAGGGAGAATGGCCGGATGAAGCAGGGGAATGCGTGCTTTCTGCCGATACGGTAAACGATGGTGAGATAGCCTTAGGCGACACGGTTAGCGTGTTTGAGGGAACTCAAGACATCGATGAAACGCTCGACTACACGGAATACGTCGTAGTAGGCTTTGTGAGTTCGTCGTATTACGTTTCCGGTTCAAGCATGGGGACAACTTCGCTGGGCAGTGGCTCAATCGATCAATACATGTATATTTCTGAGGACGATTTTGCGGACGATCTGCCCTATTCCGAAGTGTTTGTAACCGTAGAAGGCGCTAAAGACCTGCTGTATTCGAGCGAAGAATACGATGAGTTGGTAGCGCACGTGGCCCAGCTCATCGAAGATCTCGGCCCTCAGATGAATGCCTCACGCCTTGATGAAGTGAAGGGTGAAGCCCAAAGCGAGCTTGATGATGCGTGGGAGGAATATGAAAACGAGCGCAGTGACGTCGAGGCGCAGCTGGCAGACGCTGAGGCTGAACTGGAAGATGCCAAGGCGCAGCTGGATGATGCAATAACCCAGATAACTGATGGCCAGGCTGAGATAGACGATGGGTGGACGCTCCTTGAAGAAAGTGCCGCTGAACTGTCCAGCGCACGGGAACAACTCGCATCCTCAGCGGATCAAATCGCTGCTTTAGAAGTGCAGCTTGCTGATGGGCAGAGTCAGTATGAGGAGGGACTGTCCGAGCTTAACCAGCAGAAAGATGAGGTCTACACTCAGATTGACGCCGCACAGAATCAAATTGACCAAGCTCGTGAGGCCCTTGAAACGCGCAGCCAGCTCCAGAGCCAACTCGATCAGGTCAATGCGGCCCTTGCTGCCATAGACATGCAGGTACCTGACATCTCGGCTGCGCTTCAATCGGCCCAAGAAGGCGTGAGCCAGGCAAGCCAGGCGATAAGTGCTGCACAGCAAGCCTATGATGATGCGACTGCTTATGTGGAGGCAGCAGAAAAAAATTACCAGGAGGCAAGCGAAGCCGTAGAAGCAGCCACTCCTGGGAGCAGCGAATATGACGCACTCGTGGAAGCCCAAGATACAGCGCAGAAAGAACTCGAAGAGGCACAAAATGCTCAAACCGTAGCGGCCGCCGCACTCACACAGGCTCAATCAGCCCTTGATGAGGCTCAAAATTACGTGGATGCACTCACGGAATTGCAAAGTCAACGCAATCAACTTGTAGCAACCGCTTCTCAGCTTGAATCGGGAATAGCCCAGATCGATCAGCAGCTTGACGGGACGACCTCCGCGTCGCTTGATGCGGCGCAATCGGCCCTTGATGCGCAACGCGCTTCCGCAGACAGACAGTTCGCGCAGGCGCAAGCGACCCTTGACGCTTCAAAGGCGCAGCTTAACAGCGGATGGTCTCAGCTTGCATCCGCCAAGCAGGCATACAGCCAGGGTTTGGCCGAGTATCAGGACGGTCTCGCTCAGTACGAAAGCGGACGGGCGGAGCTTGAGGCCGCAGAAGCCACACTCGCCGATGCCCGTGCTGAATACGAGGAGGGGCTAGCCGAATATGAAGAAGGGCTAGCCGAATATGAAGAACAGAAAGCCCAGGCTGAAGAAGAATTTGCGGATGCTGAAGAAGAGCTTGCCGACACGCAGTCGCAGATCGATGACATCTCCGACCCCGAGTGGTATGTACTAGACCGCAGCAAGATTGTGGGCGTGGCGAGCTTTGAGTCCGATGCCAACCGGATCGATCAGATAGCCCAGGTGTTCCCCTTCATTTTCTTCTTGGTGGCCGCGCTTGTTTCGCTCACCACTATGACGCGCATGGTGGAGGAAGAGCGCGTACTCATGGGCACGTACAAGGCACTCGGCTACTCCAACGCCCGCATCGCGTCGAGATATCTGATATATGCCCTCGTGGCAGGAGGTGTGGGAAGCCTTGTGGGCATCGTTGCCCTCTCGATGTTTTTACCGTATCTCATCATGGAGGCGTATTCGGTTGTTTATGCGGTTCCGCCGCGCCCCACACCCATCAATTTCAATCTGGCGCTGCTTTCGGCCGGTCTGGGCATAGGCATCACACTTGCAGCCACATACTTTGCCGTCGTCTCCGCTTTGCGCGAAACTCCTGCAGCGCTCATGCTGCCGCGCGCCCCTAAGGCAGGTAAGCGCATCCTGCTTGAGCGCATTCGCCCGCTGTGGGAGCGCATGTCGTTCTCGTGGAAGGTCACGGCGCGCAATCTCTTCCGCTACAAACGCCGCTTTTTCATGGCAATCATAGGAATCGCAGGCTGCACGGCCCTTTTGCTCACGGGTTTGGGTCTGCAAAACGCCATCAACGATATCATCGACAAGCAGTTCGGCGAGATATACCACTACAGCATGACCGTGCGCATGGAGGACGATATATCCGATGATGATCGAGCTGCCGTTATGGATGTCATGGATGACACCCTGCGTATTGATGGCTACACGCTTGTGGCAACGGCTAACATGATCGCTCTCTCCGACGCGCAGGAAGAAGAATCCACCGATCAGAGATTCGAACTGGTAATACCGCAGGACTTTTCCACCCTGCAAGATTATGTGACAGTACGAGAGCGCGTGGGGCACACATCCATTGATCTGAGCGATGGCGGCGTGGTGATAAGCGAAAAGCTGGCTTCTGTCCTGGAAGTATCTGAGGGCGACACCATCCGTCTGTACGAAGAGGACATCGTAGGCAATGCATCAGGCGAGGGATACGATGTGACCGTAGCGGGCATCATGGAAAACTATGTGAGCCAGTATGTATTCATGGCACCGAGCTTATACGAACGGGTTTTTGGGGAAGAGCCTGTCTATTCGACCATCTATGCTAAAAGTACCGACGATGAAAGCGTACGCGAACAGATGAGCGAAGAGCTTTTGGCGATTGAGGGCGTGAGTACGGTTGGTTACAACGATGAGACTATCAGCTCATACCGCACGATGCTTCAGAGCGTGGACTCCGTAGTGGTCGTCCTTATCGTTGCCGCAGCGCTTCTTGCCTTCGTGGTACTCTACAACCTCACCAATATCAATATCACCGAACGCGCCCGAGAGATTGCAACACTTAAAGTCCTCGGCTTCACTCCCCACGAGGTGAATGCCTACATCTACCGCGAAACGCTTTTACTCTCAGGCATTGGCGCTCTTGTGGGTGTGTTTTTAGGTGTATGGATGGAGAGCTTCGTGGTGGTGACAGCTGAGGTCGATCAGGTCATGTTCGGACGCGAAATCCACCCCTCCAGTTTCGCTCTTGCCCTTGTGCTCACCATGGCGTTCTCGGTCATTGTAACGGTTGCCATGCGGCGCAAACTTGCTCGAATTGACATGGTGGAAAGCCTGAAGTCGGTGGAATAACATTCTCCCCTTTTGCTCCCTCCCTTGATTGCCAAACTTAGTGCAGGTCTGCATTGAGTTTGTCACAGGTCGTTGGGCCGCAAGGCTCAGGCAAACAGAAAGGCCTTTTGGCTAGACCCTCTTGTTCAGGCCCTTTTAATCGGGTACCGCCTGATGCGATCGACTTGCGGGCAAACGATATACAGAAGGGCAGAGAGGACAGAGGGGACCTTGCTATCTGGACAAGGGAAGGGTAACCGAGAGCACCACCGTGTAACTTCCGGGGCGAACTTCCGCCTCTATTTTGCCCTTGTGGTTGTTAACAATGGACTGGGCGATGGGAAGCCCAAGACCGTATCCGCCCGCATACGCAACTACAGATTTTTGTTTGGGATCTTTTTTGGACGTAGGTTCGCCCGATTGGTGAGTGCGAGCTTCATCTGCACGCCAGAAACGATCAAAGAAGTGTCCCACCTGCTTTTGGTGGATAGATGAGCAGGGATTGCTCACCTCAAGCTCCGCTGTGCGTCGTTTTCTTGCAAGCGTTACGGTAATCTGCCCGCCCGCATCGCAATACTTCACTGCGTTGTCCATGAGAATACCGCAGAGCCGAGCGAGATCATCCGGGTTCCCCTGCACGCTTACGCCGACATCCACCGATGACATCAAAGAAAGACCCCTGGTAGCCGAGAGCGCATCGAAGTCGAGTGATGCTTGGGAAACAATCTTGGTCAGGTCCACGGTTACGAAGAGCTGTTTTCCGCCGCCCTCATCGCTGCGGGAAAGCTCTATCAGATTGTGCACGAGAGAATCCAAGCGCGACATCTGCACGCGCGTGCTCGATATCCAGGGCGCAAGCTCAGACCTCTTTTTTTCGGCAGCTTCGTCCGCGCCGTCAGCATCGGCCTGCTCAGTGGCTAAGACAGCACAGGCTGTTCGTTCACCCCCGCCAAGCGAGTTACCCTTCGATCCCGGCGGCAGGGTCATGCCCTCGTGTGTTTCTGCGATCCTGTCGAACGCCTCCCTATTCCCGTCATCCACGATGGCTTCCATCAAGTCAACGTTGGCCGATATGATGGCAAGCGGCGTTTTGAGTTCGTGTGAGGCATCGGTCACAAACCGGCGCTGCCTTGCCAGATTGGCAGCGAATGGACGCACCGCGAGACCCGAGAGCGGAATGAGAATGACAAAAGCAAGCAACGTAATCACTGCGGATACGGCTGCGGTAATGGCGATAAAGTTGCGTCCGGTCTGTATCTGGAGAAAACAATCCACCATGATGACCGTCGTCTCTTCGGTGTCTTCGTATACATGGAAGCGATAGAATTCGTAGTAGCCCTCGGTTTGACCTGATCCCAAGACACTTTGAGCCATGTCCACTGCAATCTCATCATCGACCGACGCGACGTTTCGGGTGTCTACCCTGGTCACCTCTCCGTAATCATCCAGATAAACGATGAAATAGCGGGTTTGAAAGGAAGTCTCTTGCGTAAGTTCAAAGATCCCTGAAGGTTCAATTTCTTCTTCCTGGGGATCAGGGAAGAACCCGTTGTTATCGTAGAGCATCTCTATGGCAACATCCGTTCGCTCGGCAGAAAGAAGCGAGTAGCCCACGTTAGTTGCCACCCCAACGATTATCATCGTGGCAGCGAACGCCGTCATGGCGGCAGCCACAAATTTTCTGCGAAGCGAACGGATCATTGCATCCTTGGCTGACATCATCCCTCGGGAGTTTCGAGCATATACCCCCGTCCACGGCTTGCGACGATACGCGATTCGGATCCTGCCGCCTTCATCTTGCGTCGCAGGTTGGAAACGTGCGCCCAAACAACATTAGGCTCGGCCTCGCTTCCAAAGCCCCATACCGTTTCAATCAGGCGATCAATGGGCAGGTAGCCACCGCGATTGCGCATAAGCAACTCCATGATCTGGAACTCCTTATTGGCAAGTGGCACTAATCCGTCACGCGAGGAAAGTTCAAAGGAAACGCGATCAAGCGACAGGTCACCGACGGTAAGCGTCGAAGACTCAATTCCTGTTTTGCTGCGACGGGTGAGAGCCCTCACGCGTGCCAAGAACTCACCCATTACAAACGGCTTGGGAAGGTAATCATCCGCCCCTGCATCAAGACCCGTCATACGGTCGCTCGGAGCCCCCTTCGCGGTGAGCAGCAGAACCGGGGTTTCCACACCCGCTTCCCTGAGATCTTTGAGCACCGCAAGACCGTCTTTTCCGGGCATCATGATGTCAAGCACCAAGCAATCGTAGATGCGCTCCAACCCGTGCTCGTAGGCTGCATATCCATCGCGAACCACATCAACGGAATAGCGCTCTCGTTTGAGCATGGCCTCTAGGACACGAGCCATATCGCGCTCATCATCGGCAACGAGGATTCGCACTGCCTGCTTCCTTTCTCTTCTCCCCAAGACACCTTCCATGGTACAGCACTCTTTTGAGACTGCACCAAAAGCACGGGATACGATGAAAACCGCAGAAGCTCTCTACATCAGGAGGCATCAGAGGACATCAAAGAGTTCTTCAAGCTCAGCGATATCGTTGCGGTTGACCAACAGCCGTTCCTCGCCGTTGAATGACACAAGGTAGAAGCTGTTGTTGTACTGGATAAAGCCAAGCGTCATCTCCGCAAACGTGGCGGTGTTACGATAAAACGTGAACGAGATTTCAAAACCTTCACCCACTGCATCACCATCGGCCTCGCTTTCAGCGGCAAGATCCTCAATTGCCGTGAGCAGATCCTCAACACTTGACGAGTCAACTTCTTCGCCATCAATGGTATAGGTGGTTTCGGTATCGTCAGAATCTTCGTCGTCCTCATCGCTTTCGTCATCGGAATCCGCATCGTCAGACTCTTCAGATTCTTCGCGCACGAATTCGATGGTCTTGGTTTCATCGCCATAGGTAATCTCTATGCTATCTACGGTGTCCCAATCCATGAGGCATATATCGTCAGCCGCCAGACTTTCAACCGACGCGTCGAGCAATGTCTCTACGTCATCGGCAGACATGGTATATACAGCCGAGGAACCTTCGGACTGAGCATAATAAGTATCACCGGATGCCATATCGCCTACGATGAGCGTAAAGGTACCCTGGACGTCTTGGGTTTCGTACACCGCGTTGCCATCATCGTCGGTCTCGCCCGTGTCAACGCTCTCCTGGTCGGTGTATTCGAGCACGGCAGTCAGCGTGGGATCGTCAAAGCCGTAATCGACAGAGCCGTCATAGTCGGGATCCACGCACGATTCCCAGCTGACATTGTTAACAACCGTCGTCACAAGCGAAGCCGAATTCTCACTGACGGCCACAAGATCGCTTTCGTCCGTACCCGCAAACCATTCGTAGTCGCTTGTGTAGGACAACTCCTCCGAGCCGCCCTCGATGTAGGCAAGCAGGAAGGTCTGGCCGTCATATTCGATGGTAAGCGAATCGACCTGCGAGGCGGCGGGAGCATCTTCCATCTCATAGAGCTGGCTAATGTCGGTAGAAAGCGCACTGAGAAGCGTATAGCTTACAAGCGCTATCTGCTCTGAACCGTCTGAGGCGGTGCTCACATAGGTATAGCTACCAGAATCATCGTAGGAGCCAATGGTAAGCGTTGCCGTTGAACCATCAGACAGGGTGATCTGCGCCTCGACCACAGGATCGTCAAGGCCCATCTCTTCAGCCACAGAATCGGTGGATATGCTGCGCGCAACCGTAGCGGAGGCCAGATACGAAGCGATGGAACTTACGCTGCTTTGGTCAAGCTCTGCATCAGGGTCTTCCGATATTACCCAGGTATCATCTTCAAGCTCGACCTCGGTGGTCTGGCCGTCATATGTCCATGAAATTGCCGTAATGTCGTCCTCGGAGATATTAAGCAGCAACTCCTCCTCTTCGGTCTCGACCTCATCTTCGGGAAAGATCAGGGGAAGAGAACAGTAGCCCACCACCACAAGCGCCAGTATTACTACCAGTACCATGATGGTTTTGCCGCGCGAAAAACGCCATTTAGGCATCTTTACCTCTCGCGGAGAAGCGAATCCGAACGGCTGGGAGCTGCCGGCGGCACGCTGTTCGTCGACACGCCGCCGGGCAGCTTCGCGAGCCCTGTTGTGCTTGGCCATCTATTTCACCCTTCTCGAGCGCCAGACGATAAATCCGGCGGCCAGGAGCGCAAGCGGGATAACACCCACCACGATGACGCTCAGCATTGTGGAGGTTGCGGAGTCCATGACGATGGTGGTGATGCCTAAGTCCTTGCCGGAAATGCTGGACGTATCGACATCAGATCCTGCGGCCCACGCCACGGCGCTGAGCATGAACTCGGAGTTTGATCCGCCAACGGTTAAGTCAAGACTTTCATCAAGGAAGTAGGTGGACGAAATCCATACCACGCGCGATTCTGTGTCGTCGTCCACTTCTTCGGTCACGGCAGCACCCAGCATTACCGATCCAGCAACATCATCATCTTCTTGTTCAAGCGTTTCGGCGTTTGCGGGGTCAGCTTTTACGTAGGTGCTGGTAGAGGTGGAAAGAAGGGGATAGATAACAAGCGTACTGCGATATTCATCTATCTCCTGAATACCGTGAGCGAGACCTGCCAGAATATAGGAATTGCTGTCATAGAGGTTCTGGGTAATGTCGCTGGACTCTATGGTGGGCAGTATGTAGTAGGGGTAGCCGCTGACGTAGCGGGAGGCGTCACCCTCAATTACCAGGCCGTCTACAGCCTCAAGACCATAGGAATCCATTACGGTATCAACGTTGGGCATATCGGTGCGCAGGTAGTCTGTCACCAGCATAAACCCACCGCCGCTATCAATGTATTCGAGCAGTGCGTCGGTCTCATCATCGGAGAGGTCTGACTGTGGTGCATACATGATTACCGCATCGGCATCGTCGGGCACGCTTCCCTCGGAGAGAAGATTAAGCTCTTCGATTTCGATGTTTGCCTGCTCCACGCTTGAAATGAATGAGCTGTATGTTTCGGTCAGATCTGCTTCGCCGTGACCCGTGAGTAGATAAATCTTAGGCATCTCGGTACCGGTGAGCGATTTGATGGCGCTGGTAATAACCGACTCGCCGGAAAACTCATAGGAATAGGTGGCTGTGTTGAGCGTGTATATGTCGTAATAGTCAAGCACCTTGGAGCTGTCACCGCAGGTGATAATCAGGCTGTTATCCGAGAGCGAATCGGAGGTGTATTGACTGGTAAAACCAGGGTAAAGCTCGGGGTCGCGCTGTTCGATGACAACGTGGTCGCTCGCTGCAGCATAACGCTCCAGCAATACCTGGATATATTCATCCTCGTCACCCTCGGTGGCTATGAGGTATATGGTTATATCATCTTCGAGCTGAGATAAGTACTCTTCCGTTTCCTCGGAGATAGTGGTGGTTTGGGCCTCGGATATATCGATGTTGGTATAGGCGGTAGGCAGAGCCTCAACTGCCAGTACGACCACAATGGCAATAGCGATTACGACTACGCTAGTAAGAGCTGTGTAGCCGCCCGCAGTGAAGGAGCGCGTCGTGAACAAGGATTTCAGAGCCTGAGGTGAACACGTACGGCGCAAGGATGTTCCCAAACGTCCGAAGGCACCTGTAAGGCGCGATCTGAGACCTGCCATCAGCTCCACCTCCTTTTGTCGAAGGAATTGACGGTAAGAAACGCAAACACCGCACACACAGCTACAAAAAATGTCACTGAAGTGAGGTCAAACATACCGTTGACGAAAGGTGAGAACCTGTCAAAGAGTGAGAGCCCCGAGAGAAAGTCGGCTATAAACCCCTCAAAGGATTCAGGGCTTGCGATGGCACCTACGATGACCGCTATCTCAGCAATAATCCCTACACCCACTCCGAACACGCCATTTTTCGTAAGCATGGCAAGACCGATGGCACACGCCACGATGAATACCGTAAGCGTGATTACGGCTGTGACGGTGCCGCTGGGGATGTAGGTGGAAAGGGACGGCAAAAAATAATCGACAATAAGCATAATGAAACAGGCAACAGCCGCCGTTACCTGGCTTTCGCACAGCGAAGAGGCAAACATACCGATAGCGGTAAGCGCTGATCCGAGAAGAAAGAATGCAAAGATTGAGGCATAGGCCGTAGGCAAGTACACCTCACCGAACTGCGCCAAAATCAAGGGGTAGAAACACGATACAACCAAAGGCATGGCCAGAAGTACCAGCATGGCCAGATACTTCCCCAGCATAATCCTGAAAGACGAAAGGGGAAGCGAGTACAGAAGCTGATCGGTTTTCTGATGTCGTTCCTCGGCAAAACAACGCATGGTTAACACGGGCACTGCCATCAAATACACGAAGGTCATACCCGAAAGCGCGTACTCAAAATTCCCATAGCCGTAGTTAAAGTTGTACATCATGGTATATATACCGATGAACGCCAGCACAAATGCTGCATACGTCCAGCCGGTCATAGTCACGAGCTGCGATTTGAGCTCGCGCGCTAAAACGGCAAACATAGCCTTACCTCCTCTTTTTCCGAGAGCGGCTACGCGCGCCTTTGGTGGCCGCCTGAACCGTATGCACGGATTGCTCTGTCTCTTGGGTATCTTCGGGGTTCGCGGTATCACTGGGAAGCGTCTCTTCACGGTCGAGAGCCGTAAGTTCCACAAACACATCTTCGAGCGACGCGCGGGTGGTAGACATCTCCAGCAGGGCTATGTCGGCACGGCAGCAAGCCCTGTAGAGGTCTTCGCGAATATCGGCTGTGCCTTCGGCCTGAATCGTTGCCTGCACTGTATCCTGTTCGCCCTTGACAAACTCGATGCCAGCAATGCCTCCTACGTCGGAAAGAGCCGATTGGAGCTCCTGCTCGCCCGCACGCACCACAAGGGAGGTGGTGCGGGTTCCTGCCAAGCGTTCCTCGAGAGTGTCAGGCGCGCCGTTGGCCACCACCTTCCCATGTGAGATGATAATCACACGATCGCACAAAGCGCGGATCTCGGAAAGGATATGGCTGCTCACCACGACGGTGTGGTACTCGCCCAATCGCTTGATGAGGTTGCGGATTTCGATGAGCTGGATGGGGTCAAGGCCCACGGTGGGTTCGTCCAATACCACGGTTTTGGGGTTACCCATAAGCGCCTGAGCAATTCCTACACGCTGACGGTAGCCTTTGGAGAGGTTGCGAATAAGACGATCGGCCACATCTTCAAGCCCGCAGGTCACGCCACACGCTACGGCAGAATCTTCGGCCTCAATTCGCGAGAGTCCCTTTGCCCGGCCCACAAACAAAAGATATTCCCACGGCGTCATTTCTTGGTAGAGGGGAGGCTGTTCGGGAAGATATCCGATGGATCGTTTGACGGCCTTGGCATCTGAATAAATCTCAAGCCCATCGTAGCGAACCTCACCGGAGGTAGCAGCAAGACAGCCACACATGATGTTCATAGTGGTGGATTTTCCGGCACCGTTGGGACCTAAAAGCCCGCATATCGTTCCATCCTCGACGGAAAATGATATGTCGTCAACGGCAAGCGTTCCATCGTAGCGTTTGCTTACGCGCTCTACTTCAATCATGCGGCCCCTTTCTGAAGGTCGGAATGCTTTCTTAGTACCGGATGAAACCCCAGCAGCCCCGCAGAGCAGCCCCACAAAAAGGCGGTCGTCTTCGCACAGTGCCATGGTTACGCGATGTGTATCAGCATTGTGGGAAGGGGCCACGTACTGCGCAAACAGGGCCTGCCGACACAGACTCAGGGGTGGGTGAGCCTATGGTGTCGGCAGACGCAAAGGGGATGTATCGACCAGCCACGATTGGTCGATACACGCAAGATAGGACCGTTCGCTTAATTAAACTTAAAGCGTCAGGGAACCAGGCTCACAAGCCCGCATTTTCTTCATCCCCGTGCCAGGCACTACGCACCTCGCCGTATCACTTGAGAGGCGGCACCTGAACAGGCAGCTTGGTGCTCGCTCGGCGTTCGCTTAGCGCTGTGTCACCACGCCCTCCATGAACCAAAAGCCAACGAAGTCGTCCTTGAAGACGCGATACCCTTGCAAGTCACAGTCATAGGAGAACTGTCTGATGAGCGTGCCGTCTTCGTCATATTCGCCGAAGACGTTAGCCACACCGCTATTCACCACGTAGTTGGTGGAATCAGGGGAGTGCGTCACGTTGGACACGATGCTCGAGTAGGGCACGTCAAACGAAGTCACCAGCTCATACGTACCGGCCTCCTCGTCCACCAGATAACGGTACACATGGCTGACCGCTCCGGTGTACAGATCGGTGCTCACTGTGGTGCCCTCAAGGTCGGGCGAGTAGTCACTGCGGGTGGAAAGCGCCCAGTAGTTGTTATCAAACATGAGCAGATAATAGCTGTTCTCGGTGGGACCATCGCCGTCGTACTCCACGCTGTGCTGGCCGTATTGCGGCGTGAAATCGCCTACCTGCTCAAGACTTAAGTCTTCATAGGAGGTGCCCTCCCAGAAGTCCTCCTCTCCTATCAGGTATTCAATCTGTGGATCTCCGTGGATGTCGGCAACCTTGATTATGGTAGAAGTTTCGCGAGAGGACACAATGATACTATCGTCACTTTCCATGTATTGGACGGTGTTAAGGTGGATCCAGTCGAGTTCACCCGCCTGCCAGAAGAATGCGTCGGTTGCACCGACAACATGCGTATATTCTTCTACGTAGTCGGACATCAGAGAGGTGAAATCCACAAGTTCGGTGATCTCACCCGTCTCAAGATCAACCTCGATCACGATGTCTTCGACCGACTCGCTGCCCGTGCGCTCTACAAGCGCCAAGACGCTGTTGTCATCTTGAGAGTAATTGATATCGTGATGGAGTTCATATTCTCCTAGCTCATAGGTCTTAACGATGTGCCCAAGACCGTCGATGCGCGCCAGCTTGTTTGACGAAACGCACACCACGATCTGCCCGTCGTATTCCAAGATGCGGTCAAGCCCCAGGCCCTCGGTGGCCATCTCATAGCGCATCGTTGCGTTGTTGTCAAAGAAAAAGGCATAGCCCAAATAACCATTGGTGCGCACAAGGGAGTACAGACCACTTGATAGCTCTTGGTCGGAGCTGCCGTTTTCGTATTCGAGCTGCGTGGCGTAGCCCGATTGCGTCTCGGGCATATCCACGGTGAACGTGACCTGCTGTCGCGTGTTGCCCCACGAACCGGTCACGGTGAGCGTGACTTTGTTGGTCTTGCCGGGTACCAGACCTATGAGCTGGAATTCATGCACACGACTATATTCGGCATCACCTGAGTTGGCGGCCACATCTTCATCAAGGAAGACGTTTTGGGCGGTTGCAGTGAAATCCTCTATACCCTCTTCATCCACGTGCACGGTATAGGTAACCTGCGTTTCAAAGTCGGTCTCGAAGTACAGGTACAGCCCGTTGGTGCCACTGCCGAAGGGATTGAGCACGGCAAGTGGATTGTCGGCAGTCCACTCACTACCCTCCTTCATCTCGGCCAATCCCTCGACCAGGCGCGTCTGTACATCATCATCGTAGTAGGTGAAGCCGTCTTCATCTACCTCAGCGGGCACTATTTGAACGATGCGCAGCTCATCCGATATGGCCGCAGACTCGTATATGTTGAGATCCAAATCTTCGTCGGAAGTGAGCATATCACCGGTTTCAACTGACCAGTCGGAGCGCACAGCGCGCTCCTGATCGGTGAACGAGCGTGCTACGGCCATAACTACGGCGAATGCCACAAGCGCAATGAGAATGATGGCTGCAATGCCAATGAGGATGCATTTTTTGAGGGACATTGTGGGTCTGCGTTTCGCGCCCGGCTTGACGCCCGAACTACCCTGCTCAGCTGAACCGCTCTGTTCGGCTGCACCACTCTGCTTGGATTCGACCATCGCGACCGTCTGGCCGGTTTCGCCTTGGGTGTCGGATGTATCAGCTTCGGTGGTATGCACATTGTTGTCGATCGCCATGAAGCTCCCCGCTCTCATGCTCGGTGCTGTTTTGGTCTTACAGCGATGCCGCAGCAAAACTACGCAGTGAATCTCAACTCAAGCTCTCGCAGATGGCTTCTTCGTCGTTTATGTGGTTGTTTTTTCACGGAACGTTCACAGTGGCTCATCTGATGGACCAGTTTGCTGCGGGCGGTAGACAATGATCGGACACAAACTGCGATGGTTTCGCAGATGTGGAGAGAAACGAAGAGAGGGGATACATGTTTACGGTCATGGTCGTAGAGGACGATGCTGACCTAAGAGAGCTGTTTTGCGCAGTTTTGTCCGAAGCCGGATATGATTCCCTTTCCGCCAAAGACGCGCATGAAGCACTTGATATCTTAAGCGTTCGCCCGATTGACGTGGTAATCACCGATGTGATGATGCCGGGCATGGATGGATTCGAGCTTACACGCACGCTACGCGCTGCCGGTTACGAGCTTCCCGTACTGATAATCACCGCGCGCGATCGCGCCGCTGATAAGCAGGAGGGTTTCCGTTCAGGCACTGATGACTACATGATCAAGCCCATCGACGTAAACGAAATGGTATGGCGGACAGAGGCGCTGCTGCGCCGCGCACGCATCATCCGGGAGCGCAGGGTCACACTGGGATCGACCACGCTCGATTGCGACACGCTTTCAGTAGCGCGGGGGAACGAAGTAGTGGAGCTTCCCCAAAAGGAATTCAATCTGCTGTATTTGCTTGCGTCCAACATGGATCGCATCTATACGCGTCAACAGATCATGGATAAGGTATGGAACAGCTCGGTATCGTCTAGCGCTCACACACTTGATGTACACATGAGCCGCCTGCGCGATCGCTTCAAGGAAAATCCCGATTTTGAAATAGTCACGGTACGTGGCCTCGGGTATAAGATGGTGCAAAAATAGCCATCTTGTCATTTGGACGCTGCCGCATCAGTTGCACAGCGCGACCCGCAATGCAGACCGGGCTTGCGCGCGATGCGCTGTAAATACGAAAGTTGCCGCAGAGTTCAGTTCCGATTGACGTTGAATAGGCTTGCGCGCGGTACGTCGTACATGCAATCTGAACGGATCGAACGACCCTCAAAGGCAGGTGCTTGTATGGGAAAAGGCACGGTCAAGATGTCCGCCGTGATGTCTCTTTCGCTGTTTTTGCTCTTCGTTGTCGTGATAATGGGCACCACCTTCGTATCCATCCAACTCATACGTGCAGGCATAGTAGAGCGTGGCCACATGAACCCGATGTGGATGCTCGCTTTAATGAGCGTCGTGGTGGGCACAGGATTTGGCTGCTTGATGAGCCGACTGATCATCGCACCCATCTCCGAGATCAGCGAAGCAGCAAAGCAGGTGGCCCAGGGAGATTTCGCGGTGAGACTGCGTAGCCGCTCACGGATGCGCGAGGTAAGCGAACTTGCTCAGAACTTCACCGCCATGGCGCAGCAGCTTTCCCAAACTCAGATGCTGCGTGACGATTTCATAAGCAACGTGTCGCACGAATTCAAAACCCCACTCGCTGCGATTGAGGGCTATGCCGTGCTTTTGCAGAGCAAATCGCTTTCGGAAGAGCGGCGAGCCACGTGTACTGCCAAGATCATCCACAACGTCAAACGATTGGGTGCCATGACCGGAAACATCTTGGCGCTTTCTCGCCTCGATCGCGGACAGGCGGGAGAGAGGTTCGCGTTTTTCAGTCTCGATGAGCAAATACGCCAGGGGATCCTCGCTTTTGAGGAGCAATGGAGCAGTCGTAAGATAGATATTTCCGTCACGCTCGACGAAGTGGGGCTGTTCGGCAATGAAGACCTGCTTTCGCAGGTGTGGCAAAATCTTTTTGGCAATGCGCTCAAATTCGTGGAGGATGAAGGGCGTATTGCGGTATCGCTGCACTGCGATGGGGATCGCGCCGTTGTTCGAGTGAGCGATAATGGCTGCGGTATGAACGAGGAAGTGCGTAGTCGTGCATTCGAACGGTTCTATCAGGGAGAGCCGTCGCGTTCAGGCAAGGGGTGCGGCCTGGGGCTTGCACTGGTCAAGCGCATCGTAAGCATCCATGGTGGCAGCGTGAGTGTAGAGAGTGCGCCGGGAGAGGGCAGCGAGTTTACAGTCGAGCTGCCCCAAGCGATGTGCATGACGGATGCTTCATCCTTTTAGCGGCCCGCTGCGACTCTCTATGAGCTTCCGTGAGCCTTTGTGGCCTCTGCAGTTCTCACCCTCTGCGGCTTCTGCGGGACTCTGCGGGACTCAATTGAAATCCTAAATGCAGGAAACGTTGATAGCATATTGCGGCTACTTTTCAATCGAGCGGGGCACTGCGGGTGATCGAGAACTTTTAGAAATCGCCGATTGTCTCTTGCGTCAAAAGCGCCCGGAAGGTAGCATGTTTTTTCGCTTCTTAGGAAGCAGCTACACACTGTGCGGGCGTGGCGGAATTGGCAGACGCGTACGGTTCAGGTCCGTATGGGGGTAACCCCATGGAGGTTCAAGTCCTCTCGCCCGCACCATTTGAGTTACGCCCGGTTCCATCCGGGTCGTTTATTTTTTGCGGCTCATCTCACCTCGCAACACTCATCGCCTCCGACAATCCGTTTTTTATCCTCGTGTTTTCCGTGCTGGATCCAGCGCCCATAGCGTTTCTGTACAATCGCAACTGCAAACGCGACAGAAGGCGTCTTAGGTCTCGCGAAAAGACATGAGTGACAAACGCAGGATGCCAGCGATTCGATTGAGAGGAACCTTGATGAAAACTGTAAATATCGGTCTTATTGGCCTGGGAACCGTAGGCGGTGGCGTAGCTCGCCTCATCCAGAAACACCACGATGCCTATGTGGAGCATTACGGCATCGACCTATGCCTGAAGCGCACCTGCAGCCGCAACGAAGAAGAGGCCAAACGGCTAGGCGTTTTCGACGTGTTCACCGATAGGTGGCAAGATGTGGTGAGCGACCCTGATATAGACATCGTGATTGAACTCATCGGCGGCGACCATCCCGCCACCGAGATCTTTGAAGAGTCGTTCAGAAACGGCAAACACGTGGTATCCGCGAACAAGGCTCTGCTCGGAAGGCATGTCGAGCGCCTTGCTCACGTAGCGGTGGAAAACGGTGTCGCCATCCGCTGTGAGGCGGCGGCAGCAGGGGGCATACCCGTCGTGAATGCACTGGAGCACAACCTCGTGGGCAACGAGCTCCTTACGATCGCTGGCATCATGAACGGTACCACTAACTACATTCTCACCCGCATGGAAAGCGAGGGACTGCCCTTTGAAACCGTTCTTGCCGACGCCCAAGCGGCAGGCTATGCAGAGGCTGATCCCACAGCTGACGTGGATGGTTTTGATGCGGCTTCCAAAATAGCCATCCTTGCATCCATCGGATTCAAAACACGCGTGACCACTGACGATGTGTACATGCAGGGAATCCGTTCTATTTCGGATATCGACTTTGCTGTTGCCAATGAATTTGGCTACACCATCAAGCTGCTTGCCATTGCCCGCAACACCCCCGAGGGTATTGACGCACGCGTGCACCCCGCCATGATTCCGCTCGACCATCAGCTGGCAAGCGTGAGCGGCGCAATGAATGCCGTGTACGTCGTTGGCGATGCGGTCGGTGAAACCATGTTCTACGGTGCCGGAGCCGGTTCGTTTCCCACCGCAAGCGCTGTCGTAGGCGACGTGATGGCGCTTGCCGAGCCTCTTTCGCAAGGGCGTGATCCCATCCCCGAAAGTGAACCCTTCGGGCGCAATCTCAAACTGAAATCAATCGAGGATTTCAAAACACGATACTATATCCGCCTCACCGTTGAAGATAAACTTGGAACGCTCGCGCAGATAACCAAGGTTTTTGCCGACTGCGAGATCTCAATTTCACATGTCAGTCAATATCAGGATAGCACTGCGGAGGGCACCTGCACGCTTGTATGTCTCACCCACGAAGCGCTCGAAAGCTCCGTACGCAAAGCCAAAGTGGCTCTTGAGTCGCTCGATTCGGTACAAGAAGCCTCATCAATCATCCGTATTGAAGACATTGATGCCTGGACTCAGGGGATCTTCGACAACTAGCCTCGCTGCCCCACTGTTGCGGCCATCAGGCGTCAACCTATAAAACACTGGGATTTTTAAGTCAGAAAAAGAAAAAACCGCCCGCAGGCGAGGGTGCCTTAAAAAGGCGCCCTCCGCAGGCGCGGCGCCCTTGCCTCCCAGGGCCTCACGCCCCAGTACTTCCGGCGATGGCGGGCTTAACTGCCGAGTTCGGAATGGAATCGGGTGATCCCCGCCTCCCTGGCCGCGCCTGCGGAAGACGCCCTTTGTCTTCCGCGAAGACCCAAGATCCCAAGGCTACCTTCAGGGCCGCACAGCGTATACGGAAGAGTGCCAGACTCGGCGCGCATCCTCCGGATTGTCCGGGGGACGAAGAGCTCGGCCGATCGGAACCGCTTACCTCAACGCCTTGCGACGCTTACAGCTGCGGCCCGTCAACCCGGTGTTCTGCCGGGGGCCTTACCAAAAG
>CAZLKG010000004.1:0-26534 GCA_964560045.1 uncultured Slackia sp. | reverse complement strand
CTGCATCCTATGAGATTCTTGCGCAGCCCCTCAAGATCGGTCCATTGGGTAAACATTATGAATCCGAGCTTCATTCTGAACTGCGATCGGTAGTCACAGCTGTAGCCTTCACGTTCCAGTATGGTTAGCGCGTTGGATATCTGCAACGATGTCAACCCCTTGCCGAGCTTTTTCAAAGTGCAATCATCGAACGATTCGACGCCTAGGAACAACGTCGTCGCATGAGCACGTTTGAGATAGGATGCAATCGATTCCGTCACATTATCGCAGCGGATATAGAGGAAGATCGATGGTTCAAACCCTATGGATTCAACGCCCTCGGCAAATTCTCGCGCCCTTTTTTCGGCTTTTGCCTTGGAAACGGAAAGAAATTGGGCACTGCAAAAATAGTAGTCGGTGATTCCAAAAGTCTCATGGACAGAGGCCATCTCGGCCAGAATCCGCCTTACACTGTACTCTCGGTAGACACCGCTTACCATGAAATCAGCGCCCTTTGCAATGGAACAGAAGGCGCAACCGCCATAGCATCCTCGGCCGGTAGGAAGCGTCGCCTGCATGCCATTAAGACTTCCGCCATTCTGCTTGATCATTCCGGATAGAACGCTGCGATCGAGGTATGGCAGGCTATCCAGATCATGGATCGCGATCCGTTTGCGGGGATTCGGATTACGCGGTGTCGCCAGACCCGGCACGTCATCAATGGGCAATCCCTCCTGCAGAGTGTCTAGATACTGCCTGAATGTCTCTTCCCCCTCTCCCATCATCACAACGTCGAATAAACCGTCCTTAAGCAGCTCTTCCCCATGAAATCCTGCAAAATCGCCTCCTGCGGCGATTACGCCGGGATAGCCGAGTTCTCTCACGAGCTTAGCAAGATTGCTACCATCGTGATATTCACGCTCACACGTCATGGAGATGCCGAGCATCCCGGGATTGTCAGCTATCACACGACGAGCCACCTCATCGCAACTGCGCCCATAAAGGAAATCATCACGGACGCTCACCCGATAGCCGAATTCGCGAAGATAGGCGGAAAGCGATAGGATGCCCACTGGCTCAGTGAAAAACACCTTGTCGAATAACGGATAGCAGAGCATGACATTATCCCATGGGGGATTCTCCAGCACGTTTTCCTGTTTAAGTTGTTTTGATTGCGACACTTCGCACTCCTAATGGATGACTGGAAACCAGCACGGACGTAGGAAGCCTGCATCCGTTTCCACCGTGAGATCCGGGTACCAGCGTTGCAATTCAACGACGATCTCATTCCAAGTGTGTTCGATTATTTCGGAGACTTCCTCAGAATGCATGTATTCCTGTAACCGGTTTCGATGAATGGTCACCAAGGCCTTTGTATCAGGAGAATCGGGATCGGCAATGCACTGTTCAAGCAGAGCATCATAAGCCTGGGAAAAGAGCGACTCGGCCCCATGGCGGCAGATCCGAGCCGAGGCGACAAGATCGTCCTTCAGTCCGAAGCCCTGTACTGTCTTTTCCATATTGCGTATTCTCTTGCGCTCCTTATGCATCGCCCTGAGACACTCGCGCATGCTCGCATTGAACAGCTCCGCGTTGGCGTCACGATAACGAAATCCCGATCTTGTCCCCGGAGCCAGTAGTCCATCTCTGCGGGCTCTCTCGTAAAGCATTGTGCCCGGATACAATTCCACCTCAGCAATCATCTTTATTGGAGTGATGTCATATTTTATGAGATAAGGTGATTGGCTCTTTATCCCCTCCAGAGTTGTATAGGGATGAAATGGCATGAGGCCAGGCTTGATGCGATATCTTGACGAGATATCCATTTTAAAACCGAGCTCCTGCGCGATGTCCACACCTTTAAGTAGATCACCGAAGTCGATATTCTTCCCATAGAGCGCAAGATCACCTTCATCGAATGACTCTATTCCCAGATAGAGGAGCACCAATCCCGTCTCGCGCAGATCCGCAAATATCACCCGGGTCTCATCTGTTATCGCATCAGGTCTGATGACGATCGAATATTCGATATTGAATGGCAGCTCTGCTATGGATTGAGCCAGATCTTCAAGCCTTTCCGCACCCGCTAGCGTGGGCGGTGCAGCGAAATCGTCTTCCATGATGAAACGCGATATACCATATTTGTCGTGGATATATCGTACTTCCCCAATGATGTCATCGACGGGTTTGAGCGCACAACGGGCCTTCAGTCCCCGCTGGACTAGTGCTGCGGTGCTGCAGAAGGAGCAGTGGGAGTGGGAGCAGCCTCGGCTCGTCTCTATCACAGCGGCCAGCAAGTTGGGATCGTGGATTTTGCACAACCGTTCCAGATATGGACGATGATTCGCCGTATTCACATAGACAGATCCGTCCCATCGATCCTGGGATTCGACATCGTGGCTGTTGATTATGCCCTCAATGGGCTTCCTCGAATCCATAAGGCGTACGATTTCCCATGCCACAACATCGGGATCCCCTGTGACCACTGCATCAAGTGCCGTATCTGAGCTCAAGGTCTTCTCCGGCTGCAACGAAGCCTGATGGCCCGTGGCGACAATGAATCCTCCATAGCCCCTGCTGCGGAGCTCCATTGCCATCTCATCACGTAGCGGATAGTTCTGATCGAGGATGTCACGAACATTGCTGATGCCTGCGAATACCACACCATCGCAGGCCAGAATCGAAGCATAATCAGCATCGTCAGGCTTGCCGTCAAGCGATGTTGTATAGAGAAGCGTGTCGTGGCCCGCCGCCTTGAACAGGCTTATCATCTGCTCTGAACCAAGAGGCTCCACGCTGGGAGATGTCTGATAGGTTATGTTAAGCACAGCTATCTTCACCTATTTGCTCCTCTGGTCTCCAAACCCCAATGACGCATATATCCTGTATGACACTCCGCTGCTGAGCGCAGCGTCACAAGAGTTCCATCGACCTTTATCCCATAGAGGGGAGGCACCGCATAACCCCAATTCTCTGCCAGGGCATAGACATAGGCCCCAGAATTTTCCACAACTACTAAATCGCCTTCGGTTATGGAGCTGGGAAGCTCAGCGTTCTCGCTTATGACGCTCGTGGGTGAGCATATCCCGTCTGCCACATCAAAACAGATATGTTTGGAGCTACTTTCTTTCACCGCATGAATTGCGAAGCTCGCTGTATCAATGGGTACCAAAAGATTGGTGCCGACGTCAACAATGAGCCAGCGTTTGGATTCGCTTTCCTTTTTCGATTTAACCGTCGCCAGCGCAATCGCCGCATCGCCGAACACGTATCTTCCCGGCTCGAAGATGATCCCGATCGAGGTATCCAGAGGCGAGAGGGACTCTTTCAGCGCCTCCGCAAAATCTGTGGACTGATAGCCAGATCGTGCTATCTTCGTGCCGAAATCAAGGCCGCCACCCACATCGATATAATCCAACTGATTGCTCAGACCAAGAATCATGATCCTGTCGACGATATCGGAAGCCGCGTTATACAGCAGAGCTGGATCGGCACATCGGTGCAGCGCATGAAATGACACGCCGACAATCTTCACGCCTGGCATAGACGCCATTTCCTCTATATCAGAGACTGCACGATTGGGTGATATACCCATTTTCTCGTCGGCTTTGGCAAACATGGCACTGTTTCCGGGAATGAGCCTCACGCCTATGGGAACTGTCGTCCCGTGCGATACAGCGGCCTCCGACAGCTTCCGGCAATCAGATAGGTTGTCCACATTTACCCTGCATTGCGGATGTTCGACAATCGCCTGGATAAGCTCATCCTGCCATCCGAGGCCATTGACCACGATTCGCTCGGGTCCAAATCCCAATCGAAGAGCGACAACATATTCCTCATAGCTCATAACCTCGCAGAGCGCCGCGTTGGATTGTAGAATCTCAGCCGCGTTTTTGGCATAGCCCACAATTCCCGCATGCCCCGCTGCCTTGAGAGCCAGCGCTATGGCGGCATTACGGCCAACTCCCAAAGCAATCTGATTTATAAACTCTACGTTCTCCCTGATGCGCGCTTCGCTATATATGAGAGAGGGAGTACCCACCATCTCGGCCATGGTCACCACGTCTACACCGCACCAATGGAGAGAGCCGTTGACGTATTGGAACATTTTCCTATGCCGACTGCCACTCATTTAGAGCCTTCCGAAACCCGGCTTCGATCGGGCGATGATCAAGCCAGGGTTTTACCAGTCTTTTGGCAAAGACCCTCAGATAGTAGAATAGCTCCATTTCACCGAGAGATCTCCTTGCGTCATTCTTCAAAGCGCGATCGTAGGCACCCGCAAACCGCTGAACGTCGTATCCGAAAAAGTCCAGATAATGACACGCTTTCATAAAATCAAAAGCAGGAAAGAACAGTCGGGAACCTTCGAAATCGATCACGCTAACCATCGTGTCATGGACGATAAGATTGTTCGGCACATAATCCCAATGCACTGGCGATAGTTGCTCGGGAGTCAATGATTCTCTGCACCATTGGACTATTCTTTTCTCTATCTGCTGGCGTTCGTTCCCATCAATAAGATTCGCCCGCTCAAGACTGTCAAGTGAACAGGCTGTAGTCTTGTCAATGTAGGCAATTGCCTCCTCAAAGGCTTTATCTATCTCCTTCTCCGGCACATTAATAGAGTGGATTTCCGCCAAGAGGCAACCGGCGGATTCGAGCAGATCAGGCGCCGCACTATCAGGTGGAAATTCGGAAAGAGGAGTGCCTGATACATATTCGGTCAGCAACCATTCGTCAATTGCCACCACCGCAGGAACACCCTCAAAATCCATAAGCTGTGCGGCGTGAGCACTGCGACTGCATCGTTGCCTTGATTCCATCAACCGAACCGTATACGGCTCACCTGCTACTGCGTACAACGGGCGTCTGGCGTTCTCATTGAGAGGAGAGAGTGTGATTTCCCTATGAAAATACGATTTAAGCGGATCCAGACGCTCTTCAGCCCGGATCCTCTTGCTGTTTGCTGTATCCCCACCTGAATACGGGACGATTAGCTCTCTCAGTCGCAGATAATCAATAACGCAATCGCGATACCGGAAGTCATAGGTGGGGATGGAGAATGCCTCATCGAGCGTTATCCACTGAGCGTCAACCGATTTATGCACCTCGTCAAATGCGGAACCCGACAGGTAAACGGCAAGAAATACGGTCAGTCTGTAGACCTGTTTACGGCGATGGAAGGAAAATCTTCGCAAGAGACCCACTGGCTTCGATACTATGTGGGTTTCCTCTTCCACCTCTCGTCTTGCAGCATCTGCAGGGATTTCCCCCGGCTCAATATGCCCTTTCGGCAGAGACCATAGACCATTAGTACTCATTAAGACCAGAAGCTCCCCTGAGGGATTCACAACAAGGCAGCCGGCCTCCTCATGAATTTCATTTGCTCTTGCCGTTTCCATTATGGCGTGCTTCCCGGAATGCCCAGTCGCGATAGGAGTGGCATATCGCGAATATCATCATCTTTCAGAGCCCAGAGGAGGAACCTTTCAAAGCCCAGGCCCATCCCGGACGTCCGCAATGGCTTAGCCTCCTTCATTTCCAGATACCATTTATACTCATCAGCAGAAATGTCCCGTTCAGCTAATCCGCGAATAACCTCCTCGGAGGTGGCATGACGTTGTCCGGAACCTATGGTCTCCAAACCGCCGAGCAATAGATCGGCAGTTTTCGAATGGATTCCATCTGCCGAATCAGCTTGATAGAACGGCACAGCCAGCTTGTCCATTTCGGTTATCCAAACCGCATCACCCGCTCCGAAGCGCGATCCTATTGCCTTCTCGCCGGCTTTCGTCAATACGCGGGCACCAGTCGGCAATGTCACATAACCTACTTGCTCCGAATCAAGGTATTTCAGCGCATCATCGAAGGATACTCTCGGAGCCTCATCCAAAATGGCAATTGATTCCAGATGTCCAAGACCTCCCCCCATGGATAGCACCTGCTCTTCTGCGCGATCTATCAGCGCGACGCACATACTTCTCAGGAGATTCCAGGCTAATGCCATCGTATCCTCGAGCGGTTTCGATATTTCAAATTCGATATGACAGAACTGCTGCAGATGAGTGGTATCAGCAGGTTCCCCACGAAAGGTCTGCATGATGTAATAGACGCCGTCATCAACGAACCGACATCCGTACTCCAAGGCAAACTGCATTGAATCGGCAAGGTATACATGCTGGCCATTCAGCTCAACTCCCACCGGCAGGCTATCGCTTCCGGCTCCCATGGGACTAGATATGGAACCAGTTGTCACCGGGGCAACCATATGCCTGAGACCGTATTCCCTCAAGCAGCGATGCGCCGCAGCAATCGCCTCGTCCTGGACGACAAACATGGCCTCATACCAGGAGCTATCCATGGCAACCTTCCAATGGAGCTCGGGATCCAGCCAAGTCTTCGGTGGTTCAGCGCTGGGATAGTATTTCGTGTTGCGACCGGAATCCGATTTTTCCAATTTGCTATCATTGCCCATAGGATGTCCCGTCATCGCCATTACCTGTTGTCAGATATAGAGCAAAGGCTCGTTTTCTTCCGGTATGAACCGATAGACAAGAGTAATAGCTGTCAGATAGGCCATATTCTCATTGAATGGCTTCATATAGTCTCGGATTCGCGAAGCCAGCGCCTCCTTCGCAGCTGACGACCAACCCCTGGCTGCCCACTCTGACATTCGGGTGCAGTAGCTATCCAGATTTGATTCTGAAGCACTGCCTGCTGGCCGCATGTCCGTTTTCCACAGATGGAGACCTTTGTGGGAACTCGCCAAATCGGACCAGTAGTTAAGGGAATACTCAGGTACATCATTGCAAATGATTGAGGCGATTCGATCACGAAGCTCTTCAGGTGGCGACTTATGATATGAAAGCTCACATAGTCCAACAAATCCATAGGGCTTGACGTTGCTAACCATTGAGTCCAGAGCTTTCTCATGATCACGAATGAAAGCCATCGAACCCCCTGTGAGTACCACATCATAGGGATTATTGCTTTCGTAGAGACAAATATCTTTACAGATATAGGAGCACTGATTAGCAAGACCCTCGTCTGCTGCGTTCTTTTTTGCGCTTTCCACCATCTTCTCGCTGATATCAACACCAACGACGCTACAGCCTGTAATCCGAGCTAATTCGCGTGACAGAAAGCCTGCGCTTGACCCTACATGCAGAACACGGGATCTCTCGTGAATATGGCAGAAATCAACGAGATTCGAAATTCCAGCGAACCCTCCGGGGGGCAGATTGCTCTCTCCCATATACGCAAGCAAGTCCACGTACGACATGTTCTCAATCTCATCGATGGAAGGTTCAAGTTGAAGCATCTATATCTACCTAAGAGTCCCTATTCCCCGTGTCCTATTCATTCCATTCATGCGCCATTGAGCATATCATCGCACCTTCTCATGTCAAAACACATCAACACGGAATCAGCCAGGCATGTAGCTCCGGCATGTAACTCCGCCGAAAGATGAAGCTAATTCCAGAATCCACCCCAATGGAACGTCTGGGGAGGTCATTATACACTTAAGTCCGGGCGTTTGACCTAGCCTTCAACAGGGGTGTCCAGTTTGCAAGTTTTGCGGTTTCAAAAGTGTCTCCCCTCGAGTTATTCACCGGCGATACTGAGTGGGCATGTAAAACCTCTCCCGTACTCACCCAAACATTGCTTGCAAGGAGAGAGTTCTGTCGTGGTACTGCGCATTGATATCACGTCGAAGAGTGCGCACGCTCCATCCCTGGTAAACAGCTTCGCTCTCATACCAACCCCATCTGGCAGAACAAGCCCGGTGTTCACGGTACCGCGAGGGTTTATCAGTCAGGTTATGGGTCGATCCTTTCTGGAGCAATCTCGACAGATCTAAAGATCCGATGATCTTCACCGCACGTAACTACGCTTCGATGTAGCCGTCGATGAGACGCTTAAGCTCATCGATCCCCGTCCCCGTCTCAGATGAAACGGCTACAATTGGCGTGTCGTACGAAAGGCTAAGCTGGTCGCGCAAAGCCTTCGTGGAGCGCGACACCTGGGACTTGCTGAGCTTATCGGCCTTGGTCTGCACGATGATGAAGGGCAGCTCGGCCTCCATAAGAAAGTCCACCATCTGCACATCAAGTGTCGTTGCAGAATGGCGAATGTCAATGAGCGATATCACGAGGGCAAAAGTGCGATCCTGGTTGAAATACCCCTCGATCATCTCAGCCCAACGTGCCTTTTCCGATTTGGACACCCGCGCATAACCATAACCCGGCAGATCCACGAAGTCGGCAGAGTCAGCCTCGAAGAAGTTGATGGTGGAAGTCTTTCCCGGCTTAGATGACACCTTGGCGAGCTTCTTGCGGTTGAATAGCCTGTTCAAAAGGGAGGATTTGCCCACATTGGAGCGACCGGCGAAGGAGACCTCGGCCCGGCGGGACGGCGGGAGCTGTTTGGCCGTACCGTAAGCAGCTGTGAACTTCACGTTGTTATAGTTCATGAATTTCCCTCGTTCAAAATGAATCCGCTTCGCGCACAAAGCGTGGCCCTGTCTTCTCCCCCGTGCAATCCTACCCGATTGTCAGCAAAAGCCTCAACGAATTCCCGAATCAATCACGCCAGAGATTACATAGGCGAACAATCGGTGAGCGATTGTGCGTTTTCGCAGATATTCTCCCACAGTCAAAGGTTTTTCTTTGACGGGAGAGACGTCTGGGCCTATAGTGGGCGATCGCTTTGTGTGATGCGGGCCTGACCACATGCCCGTCGCGCTCCGCCTACCATACCGGTTGATACGAAGCGTAATGCACTCAGCATGCGGCACAAGGCCGCGAACGGAACCAGCGATCCACGTCCTCGTTCCGCAAAACACCCCAATTCATGGAGGAAAGAACTGTGGCAAACATCAAAAGTCAAAAGAAGCGCATTCTGACTGCAGAAAAGGCTCGCCAGCGCAACCGTGCCTACAAGTCCGAACTTAAGACCGCCATACGTCGCGTACGCAAGGCAGTCGAGGAAAAGGACGGCATCAAGGCCTACGTTGCCGCCCAGGAAGCATGCCGCTTACTGGACAAAGCAGCCGGCAAGGGTATCATTCACAAGAACCAGGCCGCAAACCGCAAGAGTGGCGTGATGCGTCTTGCCAACACCATTGTTACACCCGAAGATATCGCTAACGCCCCCAAGCGCGAAAAGCGCGTTGCCGAGGTAAAGGGCGGATCTAAGAAGGCTGCCAAGAAGGCTGAGAAGAAGGCTGCCTATGAAGCCGCCTCTGCCGAGAAGGCCAAGCGTCGTGAAGCGACCCTGAAACTTGAGAAAGCCGCCCATGACCGCAAGGCCAAGGCGGCAGCCAACTAAAACAGACAGCTGAGCGGGCAACCCTACCAAACGGGTTGCCCCCCCACAAGACCGAGATCGAAAATGCAGGGTGCAACCGACAAAGGGTACCCCTCAAGTTGCCCCCCCCAAGGCCAAGATCAAAACAAGACCAAGATCAAAGACCCACACAAGTGGATTGCGAAACCTTGGTATCAAGGAAGGCTCGCCGTTCATTCGTCGGGCAGGGGCAGACCTGCCCTTTTCTATCAGCTCGTACGAAGAACGGAAAGTGTCCACTCCAAAAACGCAGCATCAGCATCAGAGCCACTTTTCATAGCACACTCCGCATCGCGAGCTGAAATGAGAGCACCACGAAGTTCCTCGGCTCTCCAACATCTCGCCCAAGTAAGGTGATTTTTTACGCGCCAATCGGGCAGTTTAAGCTGAATGGCGAGCGCCTTGGTTGTGGTCTGTCCCCTGTTCGCAAGCGCCTGTGCGATGATGAGTTCCCTCAAGCGCGCCACGCACATCCCGATAAGTGCATACGGACTGATGGAATCCATGCGCGACAAAAGTGAAATGCACCGAGAAACATCACGCGCAGCAAAGGCGGCGGTGAAGTCCCACGGTTTCGCCTCTGCACTGCGTGTGACAAGCGCCTCTACCTCACTCGGACCTATGGAATGCGCCCCAGTATGGGCGAGTGCGAGCTTTCGTATCTCGGCATCAAGACGAACGGTGTTCTCCCCCACCAATTCGACCAGATGACGGGCACCTGCATCACTGAGCGTTATTCCGTAGGACACAGCCAGGGCACGCACGGTCTTAGACAGCTCGTAGCTCTTTCTGGGTGCACAGTCAATCACCGCCTGCTTACCCAGCGCAACAACGGCCTTGTAAAGGCGCGTGTTTTTGGCGAGTTTGCGCGATACGAGACAAAGCACGGCAGTGGGACTGGGCTCCCTAAGATAATCTACCAGCGCTTCTGCATCTTGCTTTTTGAGCAAATCGGCATTGTGAACCACTACAAGGCGCGCTTCACTGGCAAAGGGAACGGTATTGCACGCGGCGACAATATCGCCGCCCACCGCAGTCTCACCATCAAAGACATCGGAATTGAAATCTAAGTCGCCGAATTCCGACATGCGAGCGCGCAGGCGTCCGAGCACGGTTTCGCGCTTCAGTTCGTCTTCGCCGTTGGCGAGGTATGCGGGAAGAAGTGGATTCGTTTCAGCCATGGAGCAAGTCTAGCGTAAAAGAAGACACGGTGCATCTTGGGCGTGAAAACTCCGATCCCGAAAATGTCCCGAAAATATTACGTGGGGTTTTGTGTGAAGACCTCTATCCCACTTTCGGAGAAGCGGCAGGTCACATCCCCCATCGAGTCAGTTCGAAGCACTTTTGCGCCCACCTTTTCCAAAGCCTCCAGAGCCTCAGAGGTGGGGTGCCCATATTGGTTGTCCTCACCTACACTCACCAAAGCGATTCTGGGAGAAAACGCCGCATACGCGCGTTCGCTCACGGCACCTTTGCTGCCATGGTGCCCCACTTTGAAGACATCCACCTTTCCAACCAGGTCGGCATCCACCATATCTTCCAGCTCATCAGCTTCCGCATCCCCCGTGAGAAGAGCGCTTGACTCCACCACGCCATCACCCTGTGCGTCGTATTCCACAAGCAGGCACAGGCTGTCGGCATTGCCGCCCTCCTCGGTGAATTTTTCGGGCCACACGACCGTGCACGTAAATCTTCCCACCGTGATGCTTTGTCCCGCTGCTATACCGTTGACACCGCGCACTCCGGCGATACGAGCCGCTTCATCCATCAAATCGCCGCAATCCTCACAGGCGCATGTGAACGTAGGGGCAGCTAGATACACACCCCCGAGCGCAAGTGCGGAATCAAGCACGGGAAGCGACCCGCAATGGTCATCATCGTGGTGCGTGATGATGACGCCATCAAGACTCGCAACGCCATGCCGGCCTAGCGCCGCAAGCAGCATGGAGTCCTCATTGCCCGTATCCACGAGCAATGAGGCCCCTTGACTCCGAATCAGGATGGCATCACCCTGACCCACATCGAGCATGATAATTTCGTCTGCAGCAAGGCGCGGCCCCACAAGCACCGCTATAAAAAATCCTGTCAGAAAAAGCGTGCACACCGAAGCGACAATCCGTCGCGAGGGCCTTGGCCAAACAAACCAAAGCACAGCGACCAAAACGACGGAAATAACTGCAGCCACAGGCGTTTCCATCCCGCAAGGCAGAGAGGCAAAGGGCAGGTGTGAGAGCGCAATGGATGCGTAGCAGAAAAATTCAGCTATGAAGCACATGGCCTGAAGCATCCACGTGCCAACAAAGGGCATCACAGCCCAGACGCAAAGCGATCCTAAACCTCCCAAGAGAAGCAGTGAAAAAGCCGGAGCCGCTATGAAATTTGCCACAGGGGAAATAAGAGGAATCCTCGCGAACACGCTTGCCGTCACAGGAAATATCGGAAGGTTTGCGGCCGTAGTCATTCCAAAGGCCTCCGCAACCGATGGTGCCCGCCCCTTCGAGACAATTGCGCACCATGATGAAAACAGCCCCGAAAACACCACAACTCCAAAGGTCGATGCCGCCGAGAGAAAGAAGGAAAGCGAGAGCGCGTTGGTGGGATCAAGAGCTATCAGGACGCTCACGCAGACCGAGAGCGCAGCCAAAGGAGATGCCCGACGCGATGCGAAGATACACGAAATGGCGATCCCCGCCATAACCCCTGAGCGAACCACTGGAGCGGAAAGGCCGGTGAGGACGGCATACGAGACATAAAACAGGCAGAGGAGCACAACGCACACCCTGCGTTCTACTCCGAGACGCACCATAACTGCCGAAACAAACGCACCAACCACCGCCAAATGCGACCCTGAGACGGCAACCATGTGCGCCAGCCCTATGGTCTTCATGGCGTCATACAAACCATCTTCCTCAATCTTACTTCTATCCCCAACAAGCAGCGCCCGCAAAAGCGCTGATCCCATGCCCTCTATCGAGTCGAATGCTTCGCTCGCCTGGCGTCGCGCTGTGAGAAGAAGTGAGAGGGGTCCTTGATCATCGGCCAATACAAGCTCATCTGCGCTCGCGCGACAGACCAATTTCTCTGAGGCGTAACGGGAAAAGGACGCATCCGAAAACTCGGAGAAGCGGGCGTTTCCCGTAACTCGCTCTCGCGCAAAATAAAGGGTGTCACCCTCATAGGAAAGAAGAACGGCGACGCGCTTTCCGTTTGCCAAGTAAGCCACGGCGCGAGCCGTGATTCCGTAATCACTTCGTTGTGCGTCGCTTATCAGCTCAAAGGTATATGTGCCGCTCACCGCTCCCTCAGGAACCCCTCTCTCCACAAGTCCTGCCTGCATCCTCACTTCGAAAAGCAGAATCGCCACAAGCCAAACCGCTACGGCGATAAAAAACGCCGGGGGTGGCAGCGGACGCATGGGATGCCTCTTCACCATCACACGCCCCACATGCCCCTCCCCCAAAAAACTTGCAAGAAGATCTCTCAGCGCGGCCGGGAAGCGCCGGGGGTGCAATCGGGAGGACATGACGGCCCCGTACTGTGCGTTCTATACGCAGATCGAGTCTTTGAGTTTTTCGAATTTTTTCTCCCCTATGCCGCTCACGCGCTGGATGTCTTCAATTGAGGTAAAGGGACCGTTGTTTTCGCGCTCATCCACGATGGCCTGGGCCGTGGCAGGCCCCACCCCAGGAAGGGTGTCAAGCTCATCTACGCCTGCGGTGTTAATATTGACAAGGGTGCTGCCCCCTTCTGTGGCAACCCCTCCTGATGAAGCACTTCCTGTATCGGTGACAGACGTTGTGTAAGAACCGCTTTCGACCTGCTCTTCGGTGGGGATGAGTACCTGCTCCCCATCTTGGAGCGTACGCGCAAGATTTATCGCATCGGATGCCGCATCACTCGCAAGCCCACCGGCCGCATCAACGGCATCCTGCACACGCGAACCCTCGGGAACGGAGTAAATACCCGGCGCAACTACCGCCCCCGCCACGTGTACTACCACATCGTTTGGAACATTCTGAACCTCTTGAGCACTCTGGCTGACTCCCTCGCCAACGCTCGCATCATCATCCTGAGATTCTGAAAGTTCCTCTTCGGTCGCACTTCCTTCATCATCCTGCTGCTCTTCTCCTGAGCCAGACGGTGCCACAAACGCCGGCGTCTCACCCGAAAACACTCCGATTGCCAGAGCTATCACACACATAAGGGCAAGAAGACCCGCACCGAGCAGCGCCGGGAAAGGTACGCGCAGGGAGCGCAGCTTGACAAAGGCGCTCTCGGATGATTCGGTAAACGGCATAACAATACCTCCAGCGCAAGAAACGCGGGTGCTTTATGCCTCCATGCTAGTCCACAGGGCGTATCCAACCCTCTTCTGTCCCCATCAAAAACGTGGGGTCGAATCTTTGCGTTGCGCCCTACGGTTCACCTCCAAAATTTGCTCCGACCAACTCCTTCTCATGCCCTGCTTTGATAAAGTCCCTTCTGCCAGATGCTGAAAGTCTGGTCAGCATCTGCCTGACAAGACTCGCGAATCACTCCCAAACCCTGCCAAAATCTCGCCCAAACCTCATCGAAACCTTACCCGGACCTCATCGAAACCTCACCTGGTCCCTCCTTCATGGCTCTTTGAAAAAGACTGCAACTCTGAATCGGTCGCGGCCTGAGCACAGCCTGAGCGTATATGGCGGCCTCAAGTCTTTCCCAAAGGGCACAAGGCTACCAGCCCTTGCCCGCAGGCACCACATCGTCGGACACCTGACCGGCTTCCACCTCTCCGATCACCAGGTCAATCACATCGAGCGCATAATCAAGTTGATCTTTGGTGATTACGAGGGGCGGCTGAAATCGCAGGATGGAACCGGCGGTGGTTATCATCACCACACCCTCATCATAGGCACGATAGATAATCTTCAGGGCATCTTTCGCGCATTTGGTACGCGTTTTGGGCACAACAATGTCTATCCCTAAATTGAGTCCCATGCCATGAACGTTACCGACGATTTCGTGGCGGCTCTGCATGCCCTCAAAGCGCTTGCGCGCATATCCCCCAAGCTCACGGGAGCGTTCAATAAGTCCTTCATCTTCTATTACAGCGATGGTGGCCAGTGATGCCGCGCAACACACAGGATTTCCACTGGTGGTAAACGCATGCGCCGGAAAATCGAGCGAATTCATGATCTCGGCCTTCCCGATCACCGCAGAAAGAGGCATGCCGCTGGCGATGGACTTACCCACGCTCATCAGGTCTGGTTCAATTCCGAAATGCTCGATTGACCACCAAGTACCCGTGCGACCCATACCCTGATTCACCTCATCCACAGCAAAGAGAATGCCGTGCTCTTGGCAGAAGGAGTAAAGCTGACTCACGTATTCCTTAGGCGGAACAACAATGCCCAAATCGCCTGCGATGGGTTCCATGAGGATGCAGGCGATCTCTTCCGGTGGCAGCCAGTTCTCGCACATCTCCAGTAAAGGTTGCATGAAATGGGCTGCCTGTTCATTTTCGCTCAGATGATCCACGCATCCATGGTAGGAGTCGGGATAGGGAATGTGATATACACCGGGCAGCAAAGGGGCCATTTTGCGCCGCATATTCAGACTGATCGCTGAAAGCGTGAGGGCTCCATAGGTGGATCCGTGGTAGGCACCTTGAAAAGTCACGATGTACTGACGTCCGGTGTAGGCACGCGAGAACTTGATGATCGCGTCATTGGCATCGGAGCCGGAATTTCCGAAGACCATTTTTTTAGGGCTGTCACCCGCGGCTATCTCGCACAGTTTTTCCACCAGCGCGACCTCGGGGGTGTGATACATATACCCCGGAGTGTAATGAACGAGCTTTTGAGCCTGTTCGGCAATGGCATTCACGACGCGCGGATGGCAGTGCCCCACGTTGGTGGCCGAGGCGCTTGCTAAAAGATCCACGTAGGTGTTGCCATCGACATCGTAGAGTATGGCACCTTCGCCCCGATCAATCACCATGTCGTAATAGGGAATACGACCCGCGGGAGCATAAAACCTCTGCTCCCGTTGAACCATCCGCTTAGAAAGCTCTTTTTGGGCATCAGCCATGACGAACCTCTTTCTCTTGCCCGCAAGATTGTGCGACGCGCGATCAACAACAAACGCACCCGGCACACCGCACAACGGAGCGACGGGAACCTGTGATGCCCTAAACCTCTCCGCCACGCCCTCAACGCCCTAAACGTTAGCTACAAGCCACCCGAACCTAGGAAAGATCACACTATTAGTCACATGAACCCATCGCCTTTCGAAAGCGTTGGAACCCGAGCGATTATGGAGAAGATGTGGTTACACATCCATTGCCTCAGACGAAATACCAAGCCAAAGGCGGGCAATTTAACGTTTATGAAACAACTATTCTCCAGTGCTCCTTCGTCGGGATCGATACGACGATGGGCAGCGGTACTCGCGCAGTTCCAAAGCCTCCATGACCTCATCAATCCATTCGTCATAGGGCAAGTCAGCCTCTGCTGCCTCCACCACAGGGATCTTGGCATGCGTTTCGGGGCTGCGCGGCATAAAGAGTGTGCAGCAGTCAGGGGCGGGATTGCTGGATATGTCGAAGGTGCCAAGGCGTTTGGCATCGGCAATGATCTCGAGCTTATCGCTTCCTATGAGCGGGCGAAATACCTGCATGCTCACAGCCGCACTGGTTGCCGCAAGGTTGTCAAGGGTTTGGGAGGCAACCTGTCCTAGGCTCTCTCCTGTCACCAGCGCCTTGGCCCCCTCCTTGCGCGCGATACGCTCGGCAATCCTCATCATCAAGCGACGGTATATCACGATGCGCAGAGCCGGGGGCACTCGCATGGCAATTTCGCGTTGATAATCCCCAAACGGCACGATGTAGACACGCGCGATACCACCGAACTCTTCTAAGACATGGGCGATATCATCCACTAGATACTCCGACGTAGATGCCGTTTGCGGCCTGCCGGAAAAATGCACGCCTATAGTAGTGGCACCACGGCGTGCCATCCGCCACATCGCCACAGGCGAATCGATACCGGAGGAAAGCAGACACACCACCTTACCTGCAGTGCCCACGGGCAAACCACCCACACCCGAAAGGCTTAAAGCGTACACGTAGGAATGTCCCTGTACGACCTCGACATGAACCTCCACGTCAGGATGCTTTAGTTTGACCTGCCTGTCGGGAAACACCTCGCTCAGGTGCGCGCCCACAATCTGGTTCATCTGCATGGAATCAATGGGGAAATCGGTGTGACTGCGACGCGCCGCAACCTTCCAGGTACTGAAATCACCCGCCTCAGAAAGTGCCTCAGTTGCAGCCTCGCATATCGCCTCAATGCTGCGCTCGCAGGAAAATCCACAGCTTACGCGCGCCACCCCGGGAACGCGCGCTATCAAAGTTACCAAAGATGCGGCATCCTGCTTTGAGGTATCGGCCTGAAACAATACGAGAATGCGACCGGATATGCGGGTAACCTTGTTTACGCACGGCGCATCAAGCAGGGCTTCCAGATTATGTGCGAGGCGCTTCTCAAATGAAGATCGGTTATGCCCCTTGAGAGCCAGCTCATGATAGTGCACCAGACAGATTCGCTGAAACATGAACTGCCCTTCGTTTTCCCTTAATCAAATCATCAGTGCTGATGAACGTCAATCGTCTCAGGATTGTAGGAGACCTCCCCGCGAGCGATCTCTGAAAAGGCCATGGAAAGCGGCTTTATGTTGTTGGCTCTGGCAATTTCGACAGCGCTTAAAAGCGCAATCGCACGGTCGCGCTGGCCACGCATCATGTCATTGATATCATGCGCCCGCTTGGAGGCAAGGGCACACAGAAGAAAATGATCGTTGTCGGTGGCTTCTAGAAGGAGATCAACTTTGGGGTCGGTGATGCTCATGCATGTCTCCTTTCGTATCGACGATTTGCTTGATGTAGGACATCAGTTCATCGACGCATATATCAAGCCGGTCATTCACGAAGCAAACGTCGAAATCTTTTGTATGGCTCAGTTCCACTTTTGCATTTCGCATTCGAAGGGCGACGGAGCTTTCGTCTTCGGTTCCTCGCCCACGCAGGCGCCTCTCGAGCTCTTCAAGCGAGGGGGGTTCGACGAAAACAAGGTGCGCCTCCGGAACGCGACTGCGCACCTGAAGCGCACCTTGGCAATCTATCTCAAGGATAACTTGACGTCCCGCGCTCAGATGATCGTTGACCAAGCGGGCGGGAGTGCCGTACTTATAACCATGCACCTGCGCCCATTCCAAAAAGCCGTTCTCTGCGATGATGGCATCAAAGCGCGCATCATCAACAAAGAAATAGTGGACTCCCTCCACCTCATCATCGCGCGCAGGACGCGTAGTGAGCGATACGGACAACCGCGCATCAGGAAGTCTTTCCATAATGCGCGCAACCAGCGTGCCCTTGCCCACACCCGCCGGTCCAGAGATGACGAAAAGGTTTCCGCGACGCATGGATACGCGCAGCTCAATCAGCCCAGGCGCTCAAGCAGGGCGGCCTCCTGACGCTCGCCAAGCCCCCTCAAACGACGGCTTTCGGCTATTTTGAGCTCGTTCATAATTTTTTCAGCCTTAGCCTTGCCGTAACCGGGCATGGTTTCAATCAGAGTGGAGACCTTCATGCGGCCCACCACGGAATCGCCCTTCATGTCAAGAACGTCTTTGAGGGTTATTTTGCCGGTCTTGAGTTCTTCGCGCACCTGCGCGCGTTTAATCCGAGCGGCCTTAGCCTTTTCCAAGGCGGCCTGACGATCTTCGGCACTCAGTTGGGGGATGGCCATGAATCTTCACTCCTTTGTTCACCTGCCGCTTTGTCGACAGCGATAGGCGATGATACCACATTGTTTCGCGCATTCAAGAATTTCCGCCCGATTGCACGACTTGGTTTTCAGGTCTGCGCAAAAAACCCGTTTTCGCCCCGTTTTCATGCTGTGACCTGTAAGTTTTCAGAGGACGAAACGCTGTTGTCACAGGCAATACAGACGCTGTGGCCTCGTGGGAAATCACAGTACGGCAACAATGCCCTCAAACGCCGCCACAGGATCTGCAGCCTTGATGATGGGTCTGCCGATCACGATATGAGATGCCCCGGCATCAAAGGCCGCCTCGGGAGTGGCCACACGGATCTGATCACCAACGTCAACGCCATCGGGGCGCACTCCCGGAGTCACGATAAGCGCATCAGGGCCTAAGAGCTCGCGCAAAGACGATGCCTCTTGGGGCGATGCCACCACACCTGACAGACCGGCCGCCCGAGCGCATAAGGCGAGATGTGCCACCTGCTCGGCCATTGTGCGCCCCACCCCCGTGGCTTTGAGATCTTCTTCGTCCATGCTGGTGAGCACCGTGATGGCCAAGGTGTCAGCATCGCTTCCTGACTCTTCAACGGCATTTCGGGCCGCCTCCATCATGGACATGCCTCCCGTTGCATGCATGGTTATCATGTCGGCACCGGCTTTTACAGCCGATGCTGCTGCACCTTTTACCTGATGCGGGATGTCATGGAGCTTGAGATCGAGAAACACCTTGTAGTCGAGAAGTTTGAATATCTCGATAATTGAAGGACCCTCGGCATAATAGAGGGTCATACCTACCTTGACCCACTTGGCCTTGCCCTGGAGGCGCTTTGCTAAGCCTAGGGCCGAAGTACGGTCGCAATCGAGCGCCACAATCACGCGGTCGGCACGAGGTATGTCTTCGTAAGGTGCTAGCATTGCAGGCCTCCGATCAGATCCGCCACATCGGATACACCATGTTCTTCGCAATAGGCAATCATGGCATCGAGCACGTCGTTCACAGCGCGCGGGTTGATGAAGTTAGCCGTACCTACGGCTACGGCGGTGGCACCGGCAAGCATGAACTCAATAGCGTCTTCCCCGGTCATGATGCCCCCCATGCCAAGAATGGGCACCTTTACCACCTTGTAACACTCCCACACCATACGCAAAGCGACAGGCTTGACCGCAGGACCGGAAAGCCCACCCACCACACGTGCGAGCTTGGGGCGGCGCGTCTTCGCGTCAATTGCCATACCTAAAAGCGTATTGATAAGAGAGATGGCATCGGCTCCTGATGCCTCAGCGGCACGCGCCATCTCGGTTATATCTGTCACGTTGGGGGAAAGTTTCACTATCATGGGCTTGGTTGCCACGGCTCGACAGGCCCCTACCACAGCCTCTACGCTGGACACGCAGGTACCGAAAGCCAGCCCACCTGCATCGACATTGGGACAGCTGATGTTTATTTCGTAGGCATCGGATTGACCGTCAGCCTCAAGCGCTTCAATCACGGCAACGTATTCCTCAAGGCTGTGCCCGGATACGTTCACGATGGCAGCTACCTTCTGCTCCTTGATCCAGGGAAGGTCTACCTCGCACAGGTGCGCAACACCTGGGTTCTGAAGCCCGATGGAGTTGAGCATTCCCGAGGGTGTCTCGGCGATACGGGGAGCAACGTTACCCTCCCAGCCATTGAGGGAGACACCCTTGGTAGTCACGGCACCCATACGCGATACCTCGCAAAAGGCCGCATACTCGCGACCTGAGGCAAAGGTGCCCGAAGCGTCGGTCACGGGGTTGGGCATGCGCAAGCCCCCCAAATTGACCTGCATATTCACGGCCATTACCACACCACATCCTTGGCATTAAACACGGGGCCGTCGACACAGGATCGGCGCCTTCCCTCATTCGTCTCCACCACGCACGAAAGGCACGCCCCAATGCCGCATGCCATACGCCTTTCCATGGACACCCAGCACTCCACACCAACCTCGGCACACATGCCTGCAACGATGCGCATTAAAGGCTCAGGTCCACAGCAAAACACACCGGCATAGTCCCCCCGCAAAAGCTCCCTACGAACCGGGTCGGTGCAAAAACCCGCGAATCCCGCACTGCCATCATCGGTGGCAAGAATAGGATCGCGCCCGAGAAGTACAGCATAGTCATTGCGCGTGACCAACATGGATGCACTCTGGGCACCCAACACCACCTCAAAGGGATGCTCTTTGGTGGCAAGATGGTCTGCCAACAAAAACAGCGGTGCGGCACCCACTCCTCCACCTACAAGGAGGGCCTTACCCGAGGGCGGCTGCCATCCGCGACCCAATGGCCCCATTACAAAGCACTCAAGGCCGGGTTCACAGGCGGACATGTGGGCGGTTCCCGCTCCCACCGTCTGGTATATTATTTCTATTGCACCCGATTGGACACACCTGCGATAGACCGAGAAGGGTCGCCGGAGAATGTGTGCCTCGAAATTGGGAAGTTGCAGATGGACAAACTGCCCGGGGCGCACAGCCCTACAACAACACGGTGCATCAAGGGTCAGCTTGTAGAGACGTGGGCCAAGCTGCTCATTTCCCAATACGCAAGCGCGCTCCTCGAAAACTGCGGTATTGTCAGTCGCGTCCATAAGCGGCCTACCCCTTTCTGGCGTCCTGCGGCAACCACGCGGTGCAAGACTCGCACGCTGCCCCATCTCATACCTGTTCATTTCATGCACTAGTCGAAAAATTGCGAAAGCACCCGTAAAAGGGCGCACGATGCCACGCTACCCAAAGGCTGCCGGAGAGCGGGGTGTCCTAATCGATCACCACACCATCAAGCATTGCGGCATTTCCGCCCACATACACATCGGTGGCACGACCTTTAAGTACGGCACCGATAAAAGCGGAATTGCAAGCCTTGGACTCGAAGTCCTCTTTGTCAACCGTCCATTCAACCGCAGGGTCGAATACCGTGATGTCGGCCACGCAACCCCGAGCGATTTTCACAGGCTCAAGCCTTAAAATCTCGCGCGGGGCGACGGCCATCAAATCTACCAGCCTGCGGTAATCGATGATGCCCTTGTCTATGAGATTGGTGAGCACCAAACCCAGACTCGTTTCCAAACCTATCATCCCGAAGGGGGCACCCTCGAACTCTTGCTCTTTTTCCCAGGCGGCGTGCGGCGCATGATCGGTCACAATGCAATCAACGGTACCGTCGACCACACCCTCAATCAAGGCCGCACAGTCGCATCGGGTACGCAGCGGAGGATTCACCTTGAGCGATGTGTTGTAGGTACCATCGAGTGTATCCTCGGAGAGGAAGAGATGATGCGGTGTAACCTCGCAGGTCACAGGAAGCCCCTTCTTTTTGGCGGCACGCACCATATCGAGACCACGTGCTGTGGTGAGGTGTTGGATATGCAAGGGACAACCGGTTAGCTCGCACAACAAAATATCGCGACCGATTTCTATCTCTTCGCCTTCGGCTGGCCAGCCCACGAGTCCTAAGCGTGTGGAGACGACACCTTCGTTCACCTGGCCTGCGCCCACAAGACCGTCGTCTTGGCAATGAGCCATCATGACCTTGCCGAACATCTTTCCGTAATCCATCACGCGACGCATCATACCGGCATCCTGGACACCGCGACCGTCATCGGTGAAGGCAGCCGCCCCTTGAGCAACCATATCGCCCATTTCGGAAAGAATCTCACCTTTGAGACCCTTGCTCATGGCACCCGAAGGATAAACGCGACACTTTCCCACCTCGGCGGCACGGGAGCGCAGGTATCTCACAACCACGCCGTTGTCGCACACCGGATCGGTATTAGGCATAGCGCACACACCCACAAAACCACCGTGAACCGCGGCGCGGGTGCCGCTGGCGATGTCTTCTTTGTGCTCAAAGCCGGGTTCTCGCAGATGAACATGCATGTCCACCAAACCGGGAACAAGGCGCTTTCCGGCAAGGTCGCGCACCTCAACACCTTCTACCGAAAGATTCTCGCCCACCGCCTCAATCACGCCGTCCTCAATGAGCACGTCGGCCACACCGTCCATATCAACCTGTGGATCAACGATGTGGGCACCTTTAAGGAGTAAGGCCATTTTCAGCACCTCCTAAGAGCAGATACATCACAGCCATGCGCACGCAGATACCGGCATAGACCTGTTCGAGAATGACGGAGCGCTGCGGGTGATCGGCCATGTAGCTGTCAAATTCCGCGCCGCGATTGACCGGTCCGGGATGACAGATGATAGCTTCCGGTTTCATCAGGCGCTCACGGCGGCGCGTCAGACCAAAGAGCGCATGGTATTCACGTAGACTGGGAAAGGGAGCACCCTCCAACCGCTCGCGCTGAATGCGCAGCATGTACACCACGTCGAGGTCGGGCAATATCGCTTCAAGATTGGTTGCCACATGATCCGCTCCCAATACATCGGGGCGTGCCGCCATGAGCGTGGCGGGAGCAACAAGGGTTACCTCTGCCCCCATGGTCTTGAGGGCGGGGACAAGCGAACCACACACGCGGGAGTGTCTGATATCGCCCACAATACCCACCTTAAGACCTTCAAAATCCCGCTTGCGCTCCCAAATGGTGTAGAGATCAAGCAACGCTTGGGTGGGGTGCTGATGTTTGCCGTCGCCGGCATCTATTACGGAAGCGGAGCTGTGCTGGGTGATGATAGAGGGAGCACCGGCGTTCCTGTCGCGTACGACTATCATGTCTATCTTGTAAGAGTTCAGGGTAGCGACCGTATCGATCAGGCTCTCCCCTTTTACAGCGGATGTTGAAGAGCCCCCAAAGTTCAGGCTGTCGGCAGAGAGGCGTTTCTCGGCTAACTCGAAAGACGATCGGGTACGGGTTGAGGGTTCGTTGAACATGTTGACGATCGTCTTGCCCTTAAGCGCGGGAACCTTCTTTATGACGCGGTGGTTTATCTCGGAAAACACTTTGGCAGTCTCTAGAATGACCATGATGTCTTCACGGGAGTACTCCGCAAGATCAATCAGGTGCTTGTGGTTGAAAGCCATCGCAGTTATTCACCTCCCAGGGGTGCCGACCCAATACGTCTGCCCGGCACTACGTCCAGGATTTCAACGGAGTTTCGTCCGTCCACCTCCCCAAGGAAAAGACGTACGTTCTCCTCGCGAGATGAGGGAACGTTTTTGCCCACAAAATCAGCACGGATAGGCAGCTCACGGTGACCGCGATCCACAAGTACCGCAAGCTGTATGGTGGCGGGACGGCCTAAATCCATCAGTGCGTCAAGCGCCGCACGGATGGTGCGTCCGGTGTAGAGCACATCGTCCACCAACACGATGCGCTTTCCATCAATGTCAAAGGGAATATGGGTCGCATGCACCTCGGGGGCAAAGTTCGTCAAGAAGTCGTCACGGTAAAAGCTGATGTCGAGGGTTCCTAAATCAACCTCAACTCCCTCTATCGCCTCGATTTTCTCTGCAAGCCGCTTGGCTAGAAGGTCACCTCGGGTGACGATGCCCACGATGGCAAGATTTTCGGCACCGCAGTTTGCCTCCAGAATCTGATGGGCGATTCGCGTAAGCGCACGCTCGACTTCCGTCTCATCCATAACAACGGATTTTGCCCGAAGGGTATCTTTCATACACGCCCCTCTCTTCGTACATGAGCGCACACAGGCTCCAACTCAAACCACACAGGACTCATCAGACGGACGTAGGGCAGAAAAAATGCCCTGGCCGACAGACCAAGGCCCTTATGCAGGATGCCTGCAGGTAACACATGCGTTCATATGCCAAAACCAAACGCAGCAGCCTTGTCGGTCTCGCTGTACCGTCTTAAAGGACTCCGCAAGTATACACGCCGCAGCATCACAGTGCCTGCAGGATTTTTATGTGAGAAGGAGGCATGAGAAAGAAGCGTAGCACCCTCTCCTGAACGCCCTCCTGAACCCTCTCTCCTGAACCAATCATCATCCGCTGGCACGAGTGGTGTTGGAGGGATCTATCGACATGGTTTGGAAGTGATTCTGCATGAATCCGTTGTCGAAATTGTCCGCCATGAACTGCTCAACGGCACTTTGAACGGGATCGCCCGCCACACGCTGATACCAACAGTCAAGGGCTATAAGCGTCATTGCAGCGTCAAAAAACATGAGCGCAGCACATACGGTGGTCAAGCTGTAGCGAATCTTCCAAGGAATCATGTTCACCAAGGCGAGCAGTCGTGGAAGAATGAGCTTTATCCACATACAACCAAGACAACCCCACATGGCCATGAACATGCCGTTGGTGCGCCCGTCGATGGAGAGAAAGGTGCCCGTATAATCCCATGCCACGATTCCAAAGGCGAACTGTAAAAACCAGCTCACCAAATACTCAAAGGCCCCGCCGATGGCAGCGCTCACCAGAAACACCACCACGATGTTGGCCTTATGGAAACGATTGAGTGCCACGGTCATAAGCACCGCGCCAATACCATAGATGGGCGAGAACGGCCCCCACAACATCCCCGTGCGATCTTGGTAGACACCGGGATCGACTACCACCATGTGATACGTCGTCTCAATGATGAGACCTAAAACGCTTGCCACCACAAATATCCAGAACAGGTTAAAAAAGTCGAGTTCGATATATCCCTTGCCACTTTCATCTCGCCCAAGCGTCCCTTCTTCGGCGCGCTCACGTGTCTCCAGATCACGCAGTTTGCGCTTGAGCTCGCGTTCCTCAGAAAGCGAGGGGTCTATATAGACCATCAGCACCACGGCAGTAACAAGGCGGGCAACTACCCAGAGATCGAGTGCGGAAAGACCCACCAGCATGAGATCACAGAGAAGCTGGGCGATAGTGAGCACAATGCCCACCTCTATGAGTTGACGTGCGTAGCGGCGGCGATCGCGCAGCATATTTACGCCCAAAACGATGTGGAGAATGCCCGTTACGAGCATAAGGACAAGCTCTACCGCCACGATTGCACCGGATATGGCTCCGTAGCGACCAGACAGATCGTCCAGGAGAACGGGAAGGCCAAGTACCATGAGGGCTATAAGGGGAACCGACACCACACCCGCAAGGATGAAAAATACGGCCAAGACCTTAAGGAAAAGAGGGAGCTTCTTAGCGGGCGGTTGAGCAAGCGATATGGAATGTCTTTCAAACACGAGCCCTCTTTTCATGAGCGACTACCGTGTTTCACACGATACAAACGGGAAGAGTTTATGGCTTGCGGTAAAAGAGAAAGAGCACTGTCCTCTCGCAATCCAAAACCCACGCAAAGGCAAGTATACCCTAATCGCAAGGCCGACACCCTGAATTCCACTTGCGATATCCACCAAGCCTCTTCGGCTTTTTTAAGCAGATATCCACGGCAGACGACCGCTACACCTTGAGATAGCGCCTCATGGCAAAGAAGGCACCGATTGCAGCGATGATCAGACCCGCAACGATGAGAGCCCCATAAATCTGCAGGTAGACACGGGCGGAAAGATCCACGGGAAGCCACATCAGGGCATCCGAGATACGAGGCAACACGAAGCGACGCAAAAGCTCGAGAATACCTATGGCAAACGAGGATCCAATGACGGCGTGCAGCGCGGCTTCCATCAGGAAAGGCCCACGGATGAAGCCGTTGGAGGCACCCACCAAACGCATGATGGAAATCTCCTTGCGTCGCGCGAGGATGGCAAGACGGATGGTGTTGTTGATGAACACCAACGCCACAAAGATGAGCAACGCGATGAGGGCAATGCCTACATAGCGCACATAGGTGGTCAGCTCAAATAGACGCTCAACGCTGGACTCTCCGTATTTGACGCTATCGGAAGGATCGTCCGGATTGTCGCAGATGGCCTGGAAGGAAGCATCCGCGACTATGCGCTCAGCCACCTCTTCCACCAGCTGTGGATCGAACAGCTCGATGTCAATGGAGGCCGGGAGGGGGTTTTGGCCATCAAGCTGGGCGACGATATCATCAGAACCCATGGATTCTTGGAAATTCTGAAGAGCCTCATCCTTGGTGGTAAAGCCGACGCTTTCAACATCTTCCCATGATTCGATAGTGGCCATGACCGAATCGATGTCGGTTTGCTCAGCATCATCGGAGACGTACGCAGTGATGGACACCTGGCTTTCCACGGAGACCATCACGTTGTTCGCGATGCTTCCGCCTATCAAAAAGATGCCGATGATGAGCAGCGACAGAAAGACGGTAACGATGGAACCCAAGGTAGTACCCAAATTGCGGGAGAACCCTGTGAGCGACTCCTTGAAGAAGTAAAACAGGCTAGACATCGAAACCGTACACCCCCCTGTCTTGGTCGCGAGTCAGCTGGCCGTTTTCCAGGGCGATAACGCGGCGGCGCATGTTGTCTACCATCTCGCGATCATGCGTTGCCACAAGTACCGTGGTGCCGGTACGGTTAATGCGCTCAAGAAGATCCATGATGC
>CAZLKG010000003.1:18888-30423 GCA_964560045.1 uncultured Slackia sp. | reverse complement strand
GGCCACGGTCTCGGCATAGCCCCACGCAACAACGACGCTTCCCGTAGCGATGGATCCGAAATAGACGGGAATGAGCGCCGTGGAAAGCATGACGAAGGCCGAATTGCCTACGTCGTACATAATCCAGCTCTTCTCCTGCTTTGTCATTTTTCTGGCGGCCATATGCCCTCTTCCCTTGATGAAAATTCTTAGGCGGAAAACGTCTGCACGATTGTATATCATGGGGAGGCAACGCTGATGCGGGACGCACAGACGAACTGCTAAAACACGGCAAACACGGCAAAAGCACCCAGGCTGTAATAAGAAACCGCCCCTTGTGCATCCGGCGGAGAAAGAGAGAAAGACATGCCGGCCATCATTACCCACGACTTCTTCGGACGCGATGTGTATGCGGCGAACGAAACCCTCATCCCACCTGAGGGGTCTCGCGCATTTCTTCTGGGCAACCAGGGTCCCGATCCGCTGTTCTTCTTGGTACTCACACCCACAATGAAGCCGTTTTTTGACCTGGGCAGCGCCATGCACCGCATCGATCCCGCGTTGCTGATAGCAGCCCTCAAGAAGAGTATCTGCACGCTCAGAGATGACGAACTAGACATAGGCCGCGCCTATCTGGCGGGCTTTTACTGCCACTACCTACTCGACCGTCAGATGCATCCATTGGTGTACAGCCAACAGTATGCGTTGTGTGACGCCGGGATCGAGGGCCTAACACGCAAGAATGGCCGCGATGTCCACGCCGAGATAGAACGTGACTTCGATGAGATGGTGCTGTTCTCCAAGACAATACAAACTGTCACGACGTTCAAGCCACACCGCCGCATTCTACAAGCCACCGAAAAGGAGCTTAGAACCATCGGCAAGATGTACACCTTCGCTTCCGCCAAAACGTTTGGCATGTTCCCGCCTACAAGAATGTTCTCCTCTGCCGTAAAAGGTTATCGCCTGGCCATGGCTGCGTTCTACTCGCCCGGACAGAGGCGAGCTAACGCGGTGTCTTTGTTGGAAAGAAACATCCTGAGAAAAAACTTCTCGTTCTTCAAGGCCATGAGCCACCGTGCTCGCCGCAGCGCAACAAGCGATTTTGACAACCGCGAACATGCTGCCTGGGAAAACCCCTTCACGTACGAGATCAGTGCCCAGAGCTTCTGGGATATCTTTGATGGAGCCCAAGCTCAGGCGAAGCGAGACTTGCCCACGCTGCTCTCCCCCACCTTCGATGAGGCCGCATCCTTGCTGCTCACGCGTGGCCGCAACTTCAGCGGCGCGCCTGCGCCCCTACATGCGTGCGACAATTGGACTGACTGAAGACGCGCTACACCTGGGCGCACCCGCACCTTTGTACATATACGTTGATTGTGCGTCGATTGAACTGATTGAAGGCACGCCGCACCCAAGCGCACCCCCTGCGCGTCTGCGACGTATCGGCTTGTATAGGCTGACGACTTAGAGACGACCTAGAAGGACGCCTTATCCCTCCGATTTGAATGTGTCGCGGTCGGGGGCAAACGAACGCATGGCATCAATGGTTCTCTGGAACAACTCACTCAAATCCCAACCCAGCATTTCGGCTCCATCGCGGATGACATCGCGCGAACAGCCGGCGGCAAAACTTTTGTCTTTGAATTTCTTCTTGAGAGACTTGACCTCGAAATCCATCACGCTCTTGCTAGGACGCATGATCACGGCGGCACCGATGAGTCCCGTAAGCTCATCACACGCATAAAGAATCTTTTCCATCTGGTGCTCCGGGACAGGAAGCGAAGGATTGATGGTAGTGGCATGACTTTGGATGGAGCGTATGAGCTCAGGCGTGCCGCCCACATCTTCAATCAGAGACTTTGCGTAGACGGTGTGTTTTTCCGGATCGTCGCTGTGCTCTTCCCAATCAAGATCGTGCAAAAGCCCCACGATTCCCCAAAACTCTTCATTTTCGGGATCAAATTCACGTGCAAAATAGCGCATGACGCCCTCGACGGTTTTGGCGTGCTCTATATGGAAAGGGTCTTTATTGTGCTTGTTGAGCAGGGCGAATGCAGCATCGCACGCGATGCCCGCGTCCAGTGTTGTCATGCGTATAACCTCCTTGCGACTCACTTCATCCCCATTATAAGGCCAAGACACAAGGGCAAGGCGAAAGGACTTCAGACATGACGCATGATTCCTGAGAGCCTAAGTCCTACCTAGATCCTGAGTCATCGCATCAGCAGTGCTCAACAGAGCCTTGAAAGGGTAGTTTCAAACTGGCTCGAGGCGAAACACAAGGCGACATCTCCCGGAAGTTTCGATCGAAAACCACGGGGATGCTGAGCCGAAATCAGCACAGCTTTCGGAAGCGGCGCTTCCGAAAGGATTGACCTGACGCTCATTTTGTCCAGAAACCGGAGAAGGCCCCGCTCCCGTGACTGCGGGCAGCGCGCCTTGGCTGCCAAAACATGACGTGATACACCCCTGTGCGTCTGAGGGACACGCGTCAGGCTGCTTTTGATCTGTACCCTGTCCCCCAAAAGCAGCATCCTCGAAGACGGTAAACATACCACGCCCTTCAAAGCGCACTGAGGTGCCGAACTGTTCACATGCTCGATCCTCGCCTCTCGCTTTGACGGATGTCAACATGGGAATGGGCAGCGAAAAGGCACTGCGAGGCAACTCACGTACCGCAGCCGAAGCGCTCCTTTGAGACACATGGACATCTTTGGAATTACAAGGGGATACCCCGGCGACAGGTGAGGCAAAATCCGATTTGCTGCCTTGGGACTCAGACGGCAAAACGCCTGACGCATGTGATGCCCCAGATGCCCTCATGGATGAAGAACCGCGAGAAGGGGTAGGTGGTTTGGGCAAAACGGCTTCCTCCGGCATGTCTTCGTCGGGAATGTCCCGTCCGAAATCATGCATGCACCCGTAACATACAGACATGTCATCAAAGCACCGCGATCTGCATACGGGACAGGTTTTCATGGCGATCACTCCCGTCGCTCAAAGCAAAGCTCTCCGTTTTTCTTCTTGTGCGTGGAGGGGCTGCTGCGCGGAGGAACGCCGAAAAAAGCGTCTCCGCATTCGAACCATGCACCCTGACGTGCGAAGCGCTCCACCACAAGCCGCGCTGCGGCATTGCGGACGCGCCTGCGCGGCGTGACTTTTCTGTGTACAGCCACAACCGTACCCGTCTCATCCACGAAAGCCACATCGATGGGCTTCTTCATGCCGAAGGTGTGGATATCGCAACATGGCACCAAAACCATGCTCAATCCGTCCTCCTTGACTCCTTTCATGCCGCGCAAACGTTCAAAGATGCGTGAAGCTACCTGAAAGTGACTCGCTTCGGCTTCGGGTGCAGTCGCAACTCCTGCACAGGCACGCTGTTTGCCCCCGTTTTTCTCGCCGGAGGCACATGCCACAGATCCGACAGAAAGAAAGCTGTCTTGAGTTGTGGATGTCCCCTTTTTAGGCACCGCGATTTTGACTTCGCTCATACGGCCACGCCCTTTCTGTAAGGACTCACCGTCATGCTCACCTCGTGCTCAAGTGCCGGAGCGCTCATGCCAAACACACTCACACCTCGCAGGAAAGGCGGGGTGAATGCGGTTTTGGCCGTATAGCGCACGTGTCCGGTAACCGTACGTTCGCATACCACCGTCACTTCTTCGTGATCCATGGAAAGCCCTTCCTCTATACGCGCCCTGACTTCCGCTGCTCCCTCCGCGCTTTCATAGCCATCATCAGCCTGGAGTCTGATTGCATCGCGCGCAACGATATCGAAGGCTGTGCAATCGCCCACAAACACAAGCACATTCACCAAGACAAAGGCCATTGCTGCCATGACCGGCAACACCACAGCGGCCTCAACCGTCATCTGCCCGCAAAGGCGACGCTGGGAGGTATGGATGCGAGAGCGCTCAAGCGCTGCTGTTCGGGTTCGAACGATAAGCTGTGAGCGGCGGAATGCAGTCTCACCTTTGAGTGCAAGTACCGCCTGGGCCACAAGCCCATCGCCGCGTTCGGCCACATGCTTCGAGTTCACCACCACAGGCTTGGGCGACGCGGTGTTCGCTGGCTCAAGACCCAGCGATTCGAGTGCGTCCATCAACGTGCCGGCGGCCCACGGGCCAAGCCCGCTCGCACTGGCGAGCGGAATGCTCTCCAAAAGCTCTTGTACCCCGTCAACAAGACCATCAACGCCCGACCCGTATGCCTCTACCAGCGACCCCCATATCCCCAGCACTGCACTGCCGGCATCTGAGAGCGGTGGCCCTATGTCTTCCTCCACACCGTCAAGCAGCAACGCAAGCGCGTTTTCACCTTCATCTTCCACAAGAATCGCCGAGGATATAGCTGCAAACGAGCCCGTATCGGCTCCTGAGAAAAACGACGAATCTGCAGTGCGCTCTTCTGTGTCGAACACATAGGCGACAAGCGTGCCGAACCTCCCCGGCGGATACGCTTCCACGCGCTGGCCTAGCACTTCTTCAAAGGCTTCCATGATGGTATCTAAGCTCTCCTCCACGAGATCCTTGACCTCCTGCGCCGCAGGTAAAGCCTGTGCCTGTGCTTCGGCATAGTCACGTGCTGCGCGAGCAACCTCGCGGTAATGATGCTCAAACCCGTTATCGATGGAGGTTGACGCTGCCGCAACCTTGCCCAACGAGACGGCATCGAACTGACACACCGAACATTTCTCGTATGTGCCTGCTTCCAGTTCCTTAAGCGACCCTAGTCCTTCCGAAGCACCCTCTATACCAGGGCACCCTTCATAGGCGTGAAGCGCTCCCCCGGAAACCGGGTAGGCTTTCTCGGAATACAGGCGCGTCTCGCGCATCCCACTGGTGTTTGAAAAGAACTCGGGAAAATACAAATCGGGCTGCGTTGTCCCATCGTCATATGCCCTTCCCTCGGCAAGTTCCTCAATAGCATACTCGTAAAACTTGGATCTCATGGCGCTTCTCACCTGCTCCTCAACAGAGTCGGATGCAGGCTCCTCCTCACTTGCCCTATAGGAGTAATATATCCTCGCCCGATTGAGGGCATCTTCAAACGACCAGGTGTCAACGGTGTGAGCAATGGGATTCTCTTCTGCGGTGATGCCGGAAAGCGCCTCGGCACGCTCGGCCATGCATGCCAAAGGCACATTGCCACAGTCGTATTTCCACGCGCGGATGCGCGCGTCGGCAGCTTCCTGAGCTGCTTGTTCTGCCGATTGCGCGGCTTCTGCTATCCGGGATCCGGAATCGGTCGCCTTAGCTGCCGCGTCTTGGGCGGCCTCGGAAAACCCTACGTTGACCTCGGGTGCATCTGCGGGGACAAGTTCGACATAACCAAGACCCGTACCCGAAATTTCCTCGGCATTTTCCGTTAGCACCATCTGGGCTTGAGTCTGTGCCAGCAGCGGCAAGCTATCTTGGGCGGCGTTGAGGGAGGTCTGGGTGGCACGGGCCATGTCGTCGCGTTTCTCGAGTATGGCCCTACCTGTATCGATCAACTTCAACCCCGTTGCGGCGGCAGCAGGAACGCTGCAGCACACCGTGCCCACCGCTAAGGCCGCAAGCCCGGTGAGTGACATGCTGAGCAGTGTTGCATCGGCCACGCGGACGGAAAGTACGAACTCCGCTACCTCGTTTTCAGCCGCAAGCGCCGCAGCGTCACAGAGAGCCTGTACACCTGCAGCCTGCGACTGAGCTCGCGCACTCCACAGACAAAAGAACGCCAACGTACACGCCAGAAGAATCGCGATGGCGGAGCCTGCGGTGGTAAAGCCCTCGGCGTCCGCAAATACATCGGTCATATATCTGACGCGATGAGCGGAAAGCGTGCGTCGCGTGGGTTTGTTTGCTCTTACCCACTTCACGCCTTTTCCTCCCATCTTTCTATCCACGCCTCAGCATCAGCCCCAAAACGCGACTCGATCACCCATTCGTCAAGCACCTCGGTTGTGCGCGATACATCGTGCACAAACAAACCGTCTGCATCCACAAGTCCCATGAATCCCATGCCCGCTCCGATAAGCGGCAAGGGGCGCAAACCGTGTTCAATATGTACGCTTGCCTGCGCAGATCCCTCGCTACCCGAAATCTCAATCGTCCACGCACCTGAATGGAATATGTCCGCGTCAGGAATTGCCGAAAGCCTGCGCTCTATAGCCAGACGCGCCGCATCCTCATCACCCGCATTCAAGGTTGCAAGAATGCGGCACCCCTCGGATGCTGCCGCCTCCATAACCGCGCGGTCATACAGCACGATGGCAGGCTGGATAAGCAACAGCATGCCAAGCAGAATTACCGGCATCAAAAAGGCCGCCTCAACCGTTGCCTGTCCTGATGCCACGCGATTCCGCCCAGGCACCACACACGAGAAATATCTGAGCCTGCGCACCCAACCCACCTTGATACGCGGGTGTGATCCATGTCTAGAACAGCGCAATATCAAGCACCCCCTCCGGAAGCCTGTGCGTGAGCGCGTTGAGCACTCCTTGGACGATCCCGCCATCACCAACTGCGCGCACAATGAGGCCACATGCGGCAAGCGCCGCAAGAACCGCCGCAGTCACCAGGGCGTATTCGACACTTCCCTGCCCGATACGCACAGGGCGTCCGAAATACACCCAAGAGGCAAGAGCGCGCTTTTGGGTTACAGACCGTTTATGCCGTCTGCTATCGCGTTCCATAGCTCCTGAATCTTCGGGCGAAAAAGCGTTATGGCCACGATGGCTATCACAACCAAAACTCCTACGAGGATCGCGTACTCCGTGGTACCCTGACCTTTCGCACACGCCGCCCGCGCATGCAGCATTGCACACGCCTTTCTTGATCTTCTCCCCACTGCTTTCAACACCTTCATCGCCACTTTCCCCTTCCCTGGTCTTCGCACTCTCTGGCTTCGCACCTTCTGGGTTCGCGCCCTTTTGCCGTGCATTCTCAGACTGTACGTCTTCTGATTTCGCGCTCCTCGACTGCGCATTCTCTAGTCGCGCGCCCCCTTTTGAAATCAGCCCCCCTCCTTGACCCTGATGAGGAAACTGCATTTCACCCCGTACCGCTGAGTGAATCGTCGATGAGCGCAGGCGCTCACCCTACAAACTCGAGAACCACAGGCCCCATCACCATGATCAGCATCGCCGGAAGAATGAGAGCCGCTGTGGGCATGAGCATCTTTACGGGCGCTTTTGCGACACGCTCCTCCATCTTGGCGCGATAGCAACTGCGAGCCTCGCTTGCAAGCGACTCCAGAATGCGACCGATGGGGCTACCAAAGCGAAGTGCGCGCTGGACATTGACGACAAAGCGAGAGAGTGAGGGCACATCGAATTCTGCAGCCATCTTGCGCAAAGCCTCATCGCGCCCCACCAGACCGCTCTCCCAACTCTGACAGGCGCGGCGACAGGCCAGCGCCAAATCATCCTCAAATCGAGAGGCATAGAGCCAAAACGAGCTTTCAAACGATAGTCCCGAGCGCATCCCGAGCGCCACGGCGTCAAGCATCTCGGGCAGGTGGCGTTCGGCTTCAAGACGTCTCTTCTCTTTTTGGCGGCGGGCGCGCGCACGGGCGAAAAGTCCTCCGAGTGCGCCTTGGGGAATACCTACAGCACCTATGCTTTTGCGAGTGCGCACCTTTCTTCGCACTTCAATACAAGCCGAAATGACCCACCGCGCAACGAAAAAGCCCGCCGCAGCGGCACATGCCGCCGCCAATGCGACCAAAATGTCCATGGCTCGACCTTCCTTCCCTCGATATGTGCGACGCACTTTTTTACCTGCCCGAGACACACGTTTATCTGTTCGGCATCCGAGGACATACCGGCAAGATGCAACCGGCCTATCCGTTTGCCGCCTTCGAGCGCGCCTGTGTCACTCACAGCTCTATGGCAAGCAATCTTCGCACCATAAGCACACCTGTCACCTGCATCACCACCGCCAGCGCAAGCGTTGTTATGCCTTGGGTGTCGGCAAAAAACGGATCAAGGAACCCAGGACTCACGAGCGAGAGAGTTGCCATGAGGAAAAATGGCATTATGCTCACCACTTGGGCAGAAAGACGTGCCTGAGCCGTTTGCACGCGAAGGGCACGCCGAAGCTCTAGACCTTTGCTTATCGATTCCTCGGCTGAGCGCAGGATAGGCGTGGCGCTGCCGCCACATACGTATTGCACGTCGAGAGCCATGGCAACGAATCCCAACTCGGGCAGACCTGAAAACTTATGAAATCGCATAAGCGCCTCATCCATCGAATGACCCATTTCAAGATCGTGCGATACGCGCGCAAAGGTTTCCTTTGCCGGTGAGGAAACCTCGGATGCAACCTCAGCGAATGCCTGGGGCAGCGAAAGTCCCGCATGCAGACATGCCTCCATACAACGCAAGGCATCGGGAACCTGGTCTCGCAAGGCATCTTTCTCCCGCTCGCTCTCATGCGAGCAATATGCTGCGGCGACAAGAGCAAGAAACATCGGCACTAAAACGCCCGCCAGAAACGATCGCACAATAACCGCGCAGATACAGCCGATGATGATGAGAAGGAAGCAGTACATCGAGGCAATACTTTGAGGCGATGTCGTAAATCCTTTCCGCTGAATCAGACGTGCGGCATTGCCAAACGTTTGGGCAACACGAGGCAGCGAAAGGAGGCGTTGCGCCACACCAGCGGTAACATCCACGCCATTGCGCAGCACGTACGCGAGCATTCCCCGCATAATCGCACGCACATCTTCGTAGCGTCTCAAGCCTCGAGCGGGGAAAACCTGCATACGCGCTGCCACATACGCCCGATATATCCCCCTGAAAGCAGCGGTTCCGAGAGGTACCGCACCGGCAAATCCCAACGCGCACGCAGTACCTAGAAGCATTTCGCCTTCCATGCCCGCACCTCCTCCTCCGAAGCCACGCGCCTCTCCACGGCTTCCCCGAGCCATACGGGCGGCGCATGCCAACACCCCTCTTCGTCAAGCCCTTGGCGCTCGAACAAGGGTGTAATGCGGCACGGCTCTCCCTCTCCCCCACGCTCCACCTGTGATATTGCACTCACAAACCGCCTTCCGTCGCGAAACCGCGCGGTTTGTACCACCATGTCGAGGGCCGAGGCAATATTGCCCTCAATCACTTCCACCGGAAGATCGAGGGCATAGCGCACCATGGTCACCAGACGCATCAACATGTCTTTAGGTGAGTTGGCATGCAAGGTTGTCATTGAGCCGTCATGACCGGTATTCATGGCCTGCAGCATATCAAGAGCCTCGGCGCTGCGACATTCACCTACAATGATGCGATCAGGGCGCATGCGCAGGGCGTTTCTAACCAAATCCCGAATTGTCACCTCACCAACACCCTCGGCGTTCCGGGGGCGCGATTCCAAGCGCACCACGTGGGGATGCTCCGTAAACCGCAGTTCAGCGGAATCCTCTATGGTCACGATGCGCTCTCCGGGATCGATCACGCATGAAAGCGCATTGAGAAGGGTAGTCTTACCGCTTCCCGTGCCACCGCATACCGCTATGTTACGCCGCGCCCTTACAGCCCACTCCATGCACCTTTGGACACGAAAATCAAAAGACCCGCCCTGCGCCATCTGCGACAACTTCATGGCACGATCGGTGAACTTGCGGATGGTCACAATGGGGCCATCCAACGCAATGGGAGGTATGACAACATTCACGCGATGCCCGTTTGGTAGGCGGGCATCCACCATGGGGCTGCTCTCATCCACACGTCTTCCGAGTGGTGCGAGGATGCGATCAATGAGCGCCCGTACATGCCCCACATCCGAAAACGAGAGCGAGCTTGCTGCGAGCTTTCCATCACGTTCTATGTAGACGGCTTCGATCCCATTCACCATCACCTCGGTCACATCCGGATCGTCCATAAATGGCTGAAGGGGCCCAAGCCCGAACACCGTATCCATGAGCTCTGTCACTAAATGCTCTTTGGCCTCACTCGATCTGTTCGACCATTTGGATGAGGAAAGCACCTTGATGCACGCACTTTTGAGTTCGCTGCGGGCGCGTTTGGGGTTTTCTTCCGCGAGTCGTGCAATCATCTCTCCGGAAACAATTGCACCCACCTCTTCTTTGAGCTCGTCAAGCATCCACGTGCGACCCGTCGCCTCCAAAAGACTTCCCTCGGCTTCTGCAGCACGCACGCGTTCAAGCAATGTCATGGCTTCCCCTTCCCAGGCCAAATACCAAAACAACCGGCGCGCTTCGCTACCCTTTACCAAAAAGCGATTTGCGGCGCTTTGGCCTGGGTTCCGAATCCTGCTGAACAGCGTCTCTCCTTTCATCCGGAAGCAGGCGTGCGAGCAGATCGCGTGTGGAAAAGACAAACGGATTTCGAGCATCAAGAAGCTCTTTGCCATAGCCTGAGCCTAAAAGTTCGTCCACGTCACGCCCTCCGTAGGGCAACTCGATCGCATGGACTCCTCGTAGGGAACACGACACATCGACAGCTGAAAGGAGGTTCGACTTTTCATAGCGGTTTACGACAAATACAAATCCCGTGGTGGCCACGCCAATGCGCGCACACAGCTCCACCGCATGCGTGGTTGCACGAAGCGATGAGGGACGACTGTCAGTGACAAACGCCACCGCATCAGCCGCATCGAAGACCGTGGCCTGCGCATCCGACCAGAACGCGCCCGTGTTTACCACCACCACATCACATGATGCCGCCACACGCGCAAGAACACCGGGAAGCCCGTGCGCTACCTCTTCGGACATTTCCAGTCTGCGCGGGGCTGCTAGAAGCGCCGGTGATCCTTTCGCAGCTCCGCCTACAAGCCGATCCAAGCGCCCGGTCTCCTCAATGGCTTCCTCAATGCGAAGTGGATTGGATACGCTCAACAGGTAATGGAGGTCACCGAATTGAAGATCGGCATCCACCGCAATCGTTGACAGACCCGCACGAGCGGCGAGCAGAGCCATGAGAGCAGAAAGCGTGCTCTTGCCACTGCCTCCCGTACCCGATGCCACAGCAATCACGGTTGCTTTTTTTCCGACAATGTTCGATTTTGAAGAGGTCGTTGCATACGCGTGAGACGACGGTGCGCAGTCCTGCTGCCCTGCGTCACATGCGGACTCAGATGAGGATGAAGTCTTGGCGATGGCTAATTGAGCCTTTTTTACCTGCGAAAATCGTTTCAGGAACTGGGATTCCGACCACAGGCCGTCCAATTTCGCGTTCGCTATGCGACTTGCCATGGAGCCATTCTGGCCGCACGACACCACATACACCCTCTTGCGCGGATCGTCGTGTTTTATGGCTGCGGCCACATTGATAGGCTCCATGTCGTCGCACGAAACCACCCACACCTCTTCCACGCCGGAAAGCCTGCGGGCCGCCTCACGGCATCGCTCAGCACTCGTTGCGCATTCGAGCCACGCAATACAATCTAAAGGTTCCCCTGCCAAGCCAACCATGGCGGGGTTTCTCAGCGACTGGCCATCCACGCACAACAGCACGCGCCTTCCCATTCCGTTCCCCTCCATCGACACTCCGTGAAACGCCACTCACTTCCCAGAATCCGATGACTCGTGGAGTTCATCGTCCTCATC
>CAZLKG010000003.1:0-18788 GCA_964560045.1 uncultured Slackia sp. | reverse complement strand
TCTTCCACAAGACCAGGCTCTACAGCAAGCGTCACCCACGTCACATCGGTTGAGTCCTGCTCTCCTTCCGCCGTTGTGGCAGAGGTTGACAGCACTAAAACCGATGAAGCAAGAAGCTCGGTTGCTATTCCCGAGGTCGCATACACATCCACCATGGAACCGGCTCGCACAGATCCACCCACCGCCGAAACCGACTTTGATGGCACACTTACCGCGCACAGCCCTTCCGGTATTTGCAGTACGAGCGTATCTCCCTCCCCAAAACGCCGCAGTGAAACCACCTCACCCTCATACACGGGACTTGAGAGGATCTTGTCTTCCACCTCAGCCAGATCGAACACGGCATCTTGAGGTAAAAGCTCCCCTACCCACAGGCGCTTTTCCGCATTTGAGGTACTTACTGTCTCCCCGACAGCGATATCGCGTGTAGCTACATACACCTCAACCTGTTCTCCGCCGTAACGTGCAAGTACCTCGGCTCGTTCCGCCTCCACTGATGCGTGAAGCTCTTGCGCGTACAACAAGATGGCCCCCACGCATGCAAGCCCGCATACGAGGCCCGCCATAAGGCTTTTCCGTCCTCGCATCGGAAATCTCCCCTCCCTGCTCTTTCGGGCGGAACGATCCGGAGGCATCAAGGGCGGCCCTCCGCAAGATCCCTATCAAGATCCCACCACGATGTACGCCTCCTTCGCGGTTTTCATGGTGGCATGCAAAACTCACTCGACCCTTGCCCACACCTTTCCGAAAGCAGGAATCGTAGCCGCCCGCACCTCTCCGAAAACCGGAATCATGGCGCGCCCGCACCTTTTGTATTCAGACTCTTTGGCTCATGAAAACGCCAGGGATCATTGCCGGAATCTCTCTGAAACCCCTTCTAAGTCTTCCCAAAACTTATGCTGAAGCCCTCGCCAGCTCAAATATGGGCAATTCAGAAACAGATGAGTCAAGGCGGCAAGTAATAGAGTGATGATGCCAACAGAAGAGAAACGCTGGCAGAGGGCGGCAAAGGACAGCAGAGGGCAATGCCGAGAGGGGCAAGCAACAAAAAATAGTACTGACGAAAGCAAACGATAGGAGAGAGACGCCGGCAGAGTGTCCTTACAGCAGCCTGCTAAGACCTGCCACGAACTCATCTACATCATCATCACTGCAGATGAGCGGGGGAAGAAAACGCAGCGTATGGCTGCCCGTCGCATTGAAGATAAGCCCTGCCTCAAGCCCCTTGGCAACCAGATCGTGCGCGTCTCCTACCGCGTTGTCCAGATCGCATCCCACCATGAGACCCGATCCGCGCACCTCGATCACGTGAGGCAGCTCCGACAAACGCCTCATAAAGCGCATACCCACCTTGCGTACCCTGCCCGCGTAGTTGCCCAAAACGAGTTCGCACAGCACAGCTTTGGCTGCAGCTACAGCCAAACAGCTTCCGCCGAAGGTCGAACCGTGATCACCCGGACGAAACGTATCGGCCACCTGGGATTTAGCCACACACGCCCCCGCCACAACACCGCCTGCAATGCCCTTGGCCAGACTCATGATGTCAGGCTCTACTCCCATAAGCTGGATTGCAAACGGCTCTCCACTGCGAAACACGCCCGCTTGCACCTCATCAGAGATCAACAGGCCGCCCACTCCGTGCACCAGTTCAGCAGCTAGGCGCACAAAGCTCTCCGTGAGCGGGTGCACGCCGCTTTCTCCCTGAATGGGCTCCAGCAGCACAGCGCAGATCTCATCCCCTAGCTCACTGAAGATCGAGCGAAGCTCCTCTTCATCGTTTGGGGAACACGCCACAAACCCACCGGGCAGCGGCTTGAAATCCTCCTGAAGCCTGTCCTGCATGGAAGCGGCAACTGCTTCCAGGGTACGGCCATGAAAACTGCCGCGCAGGGCCACGATGGTGTTGCCCTTATTGCCTGAGCGCTTGGCGTACAGCCGCGCCAATTTCATAGATCCCTCGTTGGCCTCAGCGCCCGAATTGGCGAAAAACGTCTGCCACACCTGTTCACCGGGTTTGGGTGCTGCAGCGCGCATGAGTGCATCCTCATCGCCATCCACAATGGCGCGAGCAAGCACCTTTGCGGCTTCCATGTTGTTATTCGCAAGTTTGGATATGAGCGCCGCTGTCTCACCGCGATGCTCAATATAGAAATAATTGGACACGTGCAAAAGGTTGTCTGCTTGGCTTTGCAGCGCACCCGTCACGATTTCATGGCCATGCCCCAGACAACACACGCCTATGCCTGAAAGAAAGTCCAGGTATTCGCGCCCCTCACTGTCCATGAGACGCATGCCTTTACCACCTACAAATTCAACCGGTGAACGACTGAACGTGTGCATCACATACCGATCGTCAAGTGCTTTTTGATGTTCAAACGTCATGGTGTGGCCTTTCTCCCGCGCCCATCCGCCGCAAAGGGGCGGGTGAGACTTCCCTTCTCATACTCAATTCTAATGCTCAAGGGAGCGATCATCTGCCCCTTCGATATTTTCCGCCAAACGTGAAGCGAACGTACTCAGCGGATGCGGATGCTGATCGAATTCGTATGCCTCCAATGTGGAATGCATCACCGTGCCCACACCGGTATCGGTAAGCAGCTCCAATAACAGCGCATGCGGCGTGGTTCCGTTGATGATATGCGAGCGAAACACACCCCCACGTAGGGCACGAACACATGATTGGAGCTTGGGGATCATCCCCTTGTCCACCTCTCCACGCTCAAGAATCTCTTCGGTCTCCTCCAGCGTGAGATTGGAGATGAGAGAGTCCTTGTCAGGAAAATCCTCGTAAAGGCCGTCCACATCGGTGAGAAAGATTATCTTGTGCGCATGAACCGCCGCTGCAATGTGACCGGCTGCCACATCGGCATTCACGTTAAAAAAACCGCCGTCCTCTCCCTGAGCAACCGTGGCGACCACGGGAATGTACTCATTTTCCATGATGCCGGATAAATAATCGGTATTGATGGCCACCACTTTGCCTACGCGTCCCAACTCAGGGTCGAGTTGTTCAGCAACAATGGTTCCCGCATCGGCTCCCGATACCCCCACCGCCACGTTTCCGTGCCGGTTGAGAGCCGCCACCAGCTCCTGGTTGACCTTGCCCACAAGCACCTCACGCACAATATCCATCACCTGAGGCGTGGTAACGCGCTGGCCGTGCTTGAACTCTACCGGCAAATTGTAATGGGCCAGGGCATCGTTTATCTCGCTGCCCCCGCCGTGGACGATGATCGTCTTTGCGCCGATGATCTTGAGCAGCAGGATGTCGCTCATCACATCGCTTCGCAGCTGTTCATCCACCATGGCAGCACCACCATATTTGATGACGATGGTCTTGCCGGTAAGGTTCTTAATCCAAGGAAGAGCTTCAAAAAGCAACTGCGCGGTTTGCTCGTTTGAGACCGAAGGTCGCCTGTCACGTGCGTATTTCATAAATACTTCCGATTCTGAGATAGAGGGCGTAACATTATGAGCAAATGGGATAAGCCGACGGTGCAAATCCCATCTTGGACTAGGTTCGGTAGTCAGCATTGATGGATACATAGTCGTGCGTAAGATCGCAGGTCCATACTGTGGCAGAACCCTCACCTGCACCTAAGTCGGCCCTGATGGTTATCTCGGGTTGTTCAAAACGACGCAGCGCCTCATCTTCATCAAAAGGCACGGTGAGGCCGCCTCTACACACCGGAAGATCCATAATGTCAATGGACACCGCTTCCTGATCAAAGGTCGCACCGCTTTTACCAAGCGCCATGGCGACGCGACCCCAGTTGCAATCGCGACCGGCTACCGCCGTCTTTACGAGCGGCGAATTAGCCACAGCGCGGGCAGCAACATCGGCCTGTGTATCATCGATAGCACCTGTTACAACAACAGTGATCAGGCGAGAAGCCCCTTCTCCATCGATCGCTATGGAGCGCGCCAGAGTTTCGCACACTTTGAGGGTGGCAGAGATCAACTCATCATAGGCGGGGCTTCCCTCCTTAATGGGGGCAAGTTCGGGAGCAGCGGCACCTGAGGCAAACATAAAACATGTGTCGTTGGTGGAGGTGTCGGAGTCCACCGTGACTTTGTTGAAGGTAAGCACTGCAGCAGTGGCAAGGATGCCGTGCAGGGTCGCAGGAGCGACAGGCGCATCGGTGGTCACCACAGCAATCATCGTGGCCATATTAGGCATAATCATCCCGGCACCCTTGCACATGCCGCCTACCGTGAACGTTGTGCCGCAGTATCCGGGCGCAGTACTTTCGTAAACCACAGCACATTCTTTAGGATGGGTATCGGTGGTCATGATGGCGCGTGCTGCATCGGAGCCACCCTTGACCGAGGCCGCTTCGCAGGCAGAGGCGATGCCCGCCGCAAACGGCTCTGTATCCATCAACTGGCCGATCACGCCTGTAGAAGCCACCAGCACCTCAGAAGCCTCACAGCCCACCGCTTGTGCCGCAAGATCGCACACCTCGCGAGCAGCGGCTAGACCCTTGTCGCCTGTTGCAGCGTTGGCGTTGCCCGAGTTGATTACCGCGCAGCGCGCCCTACCAAAACCTTTATCCCCCAGATTTTCGCGACTTATCTGCACAGGTGCGGCACAGAACCTATTGGTGGTGAATACACCCGCGGCCGAACAAGGTTCCTCCGCTAACACGAACGCCAAATCGAGGCGTCCAGGCTCTTTGCGCAGACCGGCATTCACACCCGCTGCGCTAAATCCCGCAGCACTTGCCACCCCGCCTCCCTCTATGGGAGAGACCTCCATGGGAGTAAGGCGCATATCGAAGTCCTGGTTGCCCATTCCGTCCTTCCTTCTTCTCTTTCGATTATCACAGCCTACAGGTCTCCATCGCTGCCCGCAATCAACAAATCCATCAGCACAGCTTTTGACCGTAGGAAGCAAAAACCCCGCTCATAGCAAAGCTATACCGGCAAACCTGCCATCGGTAAACCGACGGTCTCTTCCAGTCCGAACACGACATTGGCGCACTGAACTGCCTGACCTGCCGCTCCCTTGCACAAATTATCGATGGCTCCCACCGCCACAAGCATGCCTGCGTCACGTCGAGTAGCAAGCCCTATCTGACAGGCATTGCTGCCCGTAACCGATGACGTTTTAGGGCTTTCCCCCGCATCCAAGACACGAACAAAGGCCCTGCCTCGGTAAAACTCCCGATACCTCTTAACTATCTGTTCATCAGTAAGATCTGCTGCCTCTTTCGATAGCGGCAGCGCAACCGTTGAAAGAAGTCCTCGTTTGAGAGGGGCTAGGTGCGGAGTAAACACCACGCGGTTGTGCGCATCCAAAATCTGCTCAATTTCGGGCGTATGACGATGCCCTTTCATAGCGTAAGCCTCTAAATTTGCATCGGCACTGCAGAAGTGGGTGCGTGCATTGGCTGACTTGCCCGCACCCGTCACCCCCGATACGGCATCTACGACTATCGGGCCTTGGCCGGCAACAAGTCCCATGCGCATTGCCGGAGCCGCCGCAAGAGAGGTGGCCGTAGGATAGCATCCGGCGCAGGCCACGAGCACCGCCTCGTTCTTATGCTGCTCAGCGGCACGAGCAAGATCATCGACAAAAAGTTCCGGAAGGCCAAACGCACGCGTGACCAACAGTTCGGGCGAGGTGTGCTTGGCGTCATACCATCGCTCATACGCAGCAGGATCCGACAAGCGATAATCAGCCGACAGATCGAAAACTGAAACGCCCTGCTCCAATAATTTTGGCACTGAAGCCATCGCGACGGTATGTGGCACGGCCATGAACACAGCATCGCATTGTGCAAGCACAGGATCGTCGTGGGGGGAAAACACAAGATCGCTCACACCCTCAAAGGAGGGATACGCACTTGCGAGCGTATGCCCAGCATCAGCGTTGGATGTGATTGCGACAAGCTCAAAATTCGGATGTTCAATGAGCAGACGCACGAGTTCGGCTCCGGCAAATCCTGCCGCCCCCATCACGCCCACTTTGTAGGAAGCGCTGCAGAAGGTCTGCGCGCCATTGGTCTCGCGAAAGAAAGTTCGCGCTTCTGCCTTTGTTTTGCTTCCGGTGTTCAGATTTCCTATACCGCACGTTTCCATGGTATACGCCTCCGTCGTAGCCAATCCGCCCTTCCTGCAAGTGTTCTCTATACAAAACCATCCACTGCATATGCAGTAGAATACATCTAAATCGCATTTAGAAGATAAATTATGCAGAATTATGTGAAAATATGCAGTAAGTAGTCATGCATTTCGAAACGCTCGAACCCACAACGCAATCGCTGGCATTTTGAAGATCAAGCCTTTGGGGTGCGCTACCAAAAAGTGCTCTGCCTACGGACTGTCAGTAGCGCACAACTATACCGGGCTAAAAAGGAGAAAGGGGCGCAACCGGCGATTTGCGAGTTTGCAAGTTGACCGAAGGCGAAACCGAACGCGAAAAATCAAAAGTGTGCGACACTAGCAAACAACCGAGGAGGCAGCCTGATTTACATCACGCACGGCATCGCGAAGAGCAGCAAGCGCCACCAGATCATCTGAGTAGTTCAACTCGACACGAGCCCTCATGGCTGCGCGATCCGTCCAAAAGCTCTTGCCTACATACGAGGTAGCGCTCTGCCCTCCTTCAGCAGCAAGCTCGGCATTTACCTGATTCTCTATAGCCATGTGCTCCAGAAGGTGAGGCAAAAACGTGTCAGCAGCTACTGCACCAAAGGTCTTTCCCAGCCCGTTTATACAGGTATGATCAAGAAGATTGGGATATGCGGGAGCCAAAACGGTGATGAGTGCGGATGATGTGTACGCAAAGCGCTCATCAAGCACCACTACATCCGCAACAATTCTGTCACGGCGCACCTCTACATGATCGATACAAACAACGCTCACGAGGACGTCTCTCCATCCGAAATATCCGCCTCGTCGGATCCGTCATCAGACTCAGAATCGCCGGTGGAACTATCGCCTTGGGCATCGCTTTCTTCACCGGAGTCCTCATCCGAAGACGTGTCACTCCCAAGCAGCTGCGGTTCGGCCTCTGTGTTGTCCGACACCTTGATCAGCACCGTGCTCGTAGCTGAGTCGCCCTCACCTTCAACGATGGTGAGTTGACTGCGATCCTCGGAAAACGAATACGTGCCCGATCCCGAAAGGTCAGAGAAAGAAAATGTGATCTGCTTGGATCGCGTGTCTATTTCGTAGGCGTACTCAAGATCCGGCATGCGGATGTCCGTCTCATCGATCACCACGGTCATTGTGGAGTCCTCTGTGCGCCACTCCCCCTGGATGTCGGCTGCATCGTCGTAGCGGAAAAACGTGTCCCATATGAAATACCCCCCTGTTGCGAGTGCAGCCATACCTGCTATAGTCACCACGATCGAGACGATTTTGCGCACCCCGCCCCAAGATGTCCTTTTGGACCTCTTGGGATTGCCGCGTCTCCTGGTGGTTTTCTTGCTGGGTGGACTTTCACGCCTCGTTACGGAACGCAGATGTCCGGATCGCAGCAACTCCGTATCCACATCGAAAAAACTATCGGGTTCTTCCTCGGCAGGCTCATAGAAATCATACGAACCGTATGGCACCTCTTTATCAGACGAAGGCATCCTTCCCGAGGGCGAAACCTCGGCCCGAAAGGGTTTAGGCGTACCGGAAGCACTACCCGATCGAAGGTTCTCTGGGTTCCCCGTCGCCACATTGCCCTCAGCAAAACTTCTACGTTTCTTTGTCGAAGTAGGCGCTTTGTCTCTCGGGCGGCTGCCTCGGTTGGCTTTCTTTTTTTTCATAGATGGACGTTTTTGAGGCGATGCCATAGTTTTGGACGATCCTTCTTTCCGGTTGAACAGATTCAGCGCCGATTCTCCACCGCCTTCGATTCAGCAGATGGGCTATTCGGCCGCTATGCGCTCCACTCCGCCCATGTAGGAACGCAGGACATGCGGAACCGTAATGGAACCGTCAGGGTTTTGATAGTTCTCCATTATGGCAGCCATGGTACGACCCGTAGGCAGGCCCGATCCGTTCAGGGTATGGACAAAGCGTGTGCCCTTGAATCTTGCGGGATCGCGGTACCTTATGTTGGCGCGACGTGCCTGGAAATCACCACAGTTGGAACACGATGAAATTTCCTTGTAAGCGTTGTAGCTGGGAAGCCATACCTCTATGTCATAGGTCTGGCGCGCTGAAAAACCCAAATCTCCCGTACATAAGCTGATCACACGATACGGTAGATCTAACTGCTGTAAGACGTATTCGGCCTCAGCTGTCATGCTCTCAAGCTCATCGTCGGATTGCTCAGGCGTGGCGAACTTGACCATCTCCACCTTGTCGAATTGATGCTGACGGATGATGCCGCGCGTGTCGCGACCCGCGCTTCCCGCTTCCTCGCGAAAACACGAAGTACCTGCGGTATAGCGCAACGGCAGGTCGGCAACATCAATTACCTCGTTGGCATGCAGGTTGGTAAGAGGCACCTCGGCGGTGGGGATGAGAAATTGATCCTTGCCCACGTGATAGACATCATCCTCGAATTTGGGAAGCTGCCCCGTACCATACATGATCTCACGGTTCACGATTGCGGGAGGGATAAACTCCTTGAAGCCACGTGCGATATGTGTGTTGAGAAAGAAGTTCTGCAACGCTCGATCCAATACGGCACCGATACCGGCAAGTACTGTGAAGCGAGCGCCTGACAGCTTGGCGCCACGGTCGAAATCGAGGATTCCCAAATCGATGCCAAGCTCCCAATGGGGCTTGGGCTCGAATCCCTCGATAGTAAAATCGCGCGGCTTGCCCCAACGGCGACACTCCGGGTTTTCCGTCTCATCCTTGCCTACAGGCGTGGCCTCACAAGGAAGGTTGGGCAGATGCGCCATGAAATCATCCAGCTGAGCTTCAAGCTCACTCCTGTGAAGGGAAAGGCTGTCAATCTTCTCATTTACCTGACGGACAGCCTCCTTGGCACCATCAGCCTCATCGCGCTTGCCATCGCGCATAAGCGCACCGATCTTTTTAGAGGCGGCGTTGCGTGTGGCCTGCAGCTCCTCGACCTGAGCAATCACCGCGCGACGCTTTTCGTCAAGGACGAAAAATGCCTCGCGATCCCATGTGGTCTGGCGATTGGCCATGGCTCTGTCTATTAAGTCGGGATTCTCACGGACAAAGCGGATGTCCAGCATAAAAGCTCCTATCTATAGGCAAGCGTTGAAACTGTTCACGCCCGTTTTGCTGATGGTATGCCGGCCAAGTATACCCCAGTGAGTTCCCGCTTCTGAAAAGCGCCCCAAACGAACAAACGGGGTGAAAATCCCGCCGCACGCCCCCGCCGCATGCCACCACACAGACTTCCATATAGGCAAGACGACGGATAAAGCGACAAGTGCCACGCAGGCAATGGACCCCACACACACCCGCGAGACACAGAGAGCATACATACAAGATTTTCGAGAGTTCGTGCGCTCAACGCCGCATGCCTTGCCAGTATCTGCTGCGCCCTCTAGAATGCCCAGGGATGACTCGAGGGTCACGGAGCGTAGGCAGACGAACAAAACTGCAGAAAGAGACCTCATGGATTTCAGTGCAATCTACCACTTTCTGTTTGAGAGCTTTGCCGGTATCGGAGTGCTGGTGCTTGCCGGACTTCTGATCTCGATCATCGCGTGCATCATCATGGAGCGAAGAACGCGCCAAGCCTTCAAAGATCGCGGCCCCGCAGAGGATGATGACGATTTCACGTTTTTCGATGATGACGACGTATAGTCGTGCGCCTCTATCCGCTTTCCCAATCAGAGCACATACGCGAAAACCGCAAGCGAAAACGCTCAGGTTCTGCGGCGCTTGATAGCACTTGATAGTGCCTGGTAGCGCTTACTACCTGAGAAACCCTGAGGGGTCACCTAGGCGCAGGGCAGACTCCAAAACAGCGAGCCTAGAGCTTCGTGGCCTTTCCATATACGGCGCTATCAGCAGTAACAAGGGTTCCATCAGCGAGAACGTGATGCGGCAGAAGTTCAAGCAGCGGTTTGACCACAAAATCACGCTCGCACGCACGCGGATGCGGTAGTGTAAGTTCTTCGGTGTTCACCACATACATCTGGTAGTCGATAATGTCTAAGTCGAGTGTGCGCGGCCCGTTTTTTACTTCGCGTGTGCGGCCTAAGCTATCCTCTATGGCATGCAGGTATTGCAGCAACTCCCTAGGCGGCACGCCTGTGCGCGCTAGCACCGCGGCATTGACGAAGGTGTCTTGGTCTTCGTAATAGGCCGGTTCGCTTTCATAGTAGCCGGATATATCAACAATCTGCGTATCGGGAATAGAGCACAATCCCGTAATGGCCTGATGCAGATTAGCAATCTTCCCTTCGGTCTCTTCGCCCTCATTGGCCACGAGCGCAACATTGGAACCAAGCCCCAGCAGCACATAAGGACGCAGATTTTTAAGCGCTTCCGTAGTAACCTCTACGTTGTGTGCGCGCACCACCGAAGCCCCCAACTCGCAGGCAGCAAGCGCTTCTTGGGCTGACGCCTGATCGCGATCAGCCGGATTATCGATGCCGTACACACTGCCAATATAGCTTTTGCGCGACACAGCGCACATTGTGGGATAGCCCAATCGATTGAACTCGTGGAAGTTGCGCATGAGTTCTGTGGTCTGGGAGAAGGTTTTGCCGAAACCCGGGCCGGGATCAAGACAGATACGCTCGCGTGTAACGCCCGCCTCTTTAAGAGCATGCGCCCGGGCGGCAAGATATTCTTTTACCTCGGCAACCACGTCATGGTAGTGCGGGTTGTCCTGCATGGTGGCAGGTTCGCCCTGCATGTGTACAACCACAAGACCCGCATCGCAAGCCGCAGCCACCTCTCGCATAGAGGGAGAGGCAAAGCCTGTCACATCGTTGATGATAGATGCTCCGGCTTCGACGCATTCGCGGGCAACTTCGGCGTGGCGGGTGTCTATGCTCACACAAAGCCCCAGGTCGGAAAGCTGGCATACTACATCCAATACGCGAGCAAGTTCCTCTTTGACGTCCACTTCGGATGCCCCGGGGCGCGTGGACTCGCCCCCCACATCAATGATCTGCGCGCCAGCCTCACACATAGCGCGCGCATGCTCAACAGCCGAGGCAAAATCGGTATACACTCCGCCGTCAGAGAATGAATCGGGCGTCAGATTGAGGATCCCCATCATCACAGGCACGCGCGAATCGAACTCAAACGATCCGCATCTCCATATCATACGAGAAGCCCTTTCGTCGCTATCTAGCCGGAGAAGACTGCATATCTTGGACGTCTTAACCAAGCCTCCGACCTGATATAACGCGCATTTCATCAGTTCAGGATATTGATGATTGCCGGTCAAAGTGCGCGTTGTGCAGTCCCTGTTTGGTCAAAGTACACGTTGTACAGCCTCTATTGACCGGAAACACCTCCCTGATCAGAACCGCTCTGTTCCGGCGTGGCATTCGCGGGATTTTCCCGATCAGAAGCAGCGTCGTCGGAGGCGATCTCCACCGTGATACCGGAAGCATCACGTCCGATTTTTCCGGCTTTCTCCTTGACAAGATACTCGTCCCACTTGTCATCAAGCAGGGCCTCACATGCGGCACCATCCACCGTCTCGCGCTCAAGCAAAACCTCCGCCATCAGATGCATCTGATCGACACGTTCGGAAAGGATCTTGTACGCGGTGTCGTGAGCCTCCTTCATCAGACGCGCCACTTCCTCGTCAATGCGCTGCGCTGTCTCGGGAGAGTAATCCTGCGTATTGCCGTAATCGCGACCCAAAAACACCTCGCGGTTGGGTTGTCCAAAGGTCTGCTGGCCAAGCGCGTCGGACATGCCATAGCTTGTCACCATCTTGCGCGCCTGCTTGGTGGCACGCTCAAGGTCGTTGCTGGCACCGGTGGTGATATCGCCGCAGAAAATTTCTTCGGCAACGCGCCCACCCAAAAACATGGCAAGATCGTCCACCATCTCGCTGCGGCTCACGAGGAATTTGTCCTCATCGGGAACAGACATCGTATACCCCAGAGCCATACCGCGCGGTACAATGGTGATCTTGTGCACCGGGTCGGCGTTGGAGAGCAGATGACCTACCAGGGCATGGCCGCTTTCATGGTAGGCGATAACCTTACGCGTCTTTTCGGTAAGTACGCGGTTCTTACGCTCGGGACCCGCCATCAGGCGTTCCATAGACTCATTAACCTCAGCCATACCGATGAGCTTTTTGTTGCGGCGTGCGGTGAGCAAAGCTGCCTCGTTCATAAGGTTCATCAGATCGGCACCGGTCATACCGCTGGTAAGTTTGGCGATGCGCTCCAGATCAACATCGGAATCCAAGGGCTTATTTTTGGCATGAACTTGCAAAATCTTTTCACGGCCACGCACGTCAGGTGCGTCAACCACAATCTGGCGGTCAAAGCGGCCGGGACGCAAAAGCGCCGGATCCAAAACATCCACGCGGTTGGTAGCGGCAAGGAGCACCACGGCATCGTTTTTCTCGAAACCATCCATCTCCACGAGCAGCTGATTTAAGGTCTGCTCTCGCTCATCGTGCCCGCCGCCTAAGCCCGCACCGCGCTGACGACCCACCGCATCAATCTCATCGACAAAGATGATGGCCGGAGCCGACTCCTTGGCCTTCTTGAACAGGCTGCGCACGCGACTTGCACCCACGCCGACGAACATCTCAACAAACTCGGATCCGGAGATGCTGAAAAAGGGCACCTGGGCCTCACCGGCCACAGCACGGGCAAGGAGCGTCTTGCCGGTGCCCGGAGGTCCCACCAGCAAACATCCACGCGGTATCTTGGCACCCAATGCCTGATATTTCTGGGGGTCAACAAGGAAGTCCTTGATCTCTTGAAGCTCTTCCACCGCCTCATCTTCACCGGCCACATCGGAGAACTTCACATCGGGATGATCGACCGTATACTCCTTTGCCTTGGCCTTACCAAATGACATCTGAGAGTTGTTTGCCTTGTTCATCTGCACAAAGAAAAAGATCATCACGCCGATGAGCAGCATCATGGGCAAAAAGCTCAAAAGGGTATCAAAGAGGCTGTTGGGCAGCTGAACCGTGTACTGGATGTCAGGATAGTCCGACAACAGCTCCATCAGAGAGTCTTGACCCACGTAGGTGGACGTATAGGCGCGCGGAGTGCCCAGCGATTGTTCCTCGAGCGTGGTTGTCTCCACGCTCACATCCGATCCAAACAGGGATTCCATCTGCGCGTTGAGCGACTCGAAGGCGTTGTTATACGCGTCCGCTGTCGTGGATCCCGCCGTCACAGCCGGGTAATACGTGCCCGACACGGTGTAGCTGCCCGCATCGTAGATCACGTTTTCCACGCGGCCCTGCTCAACCGCCTGTACAAATTCTGAGGTTATGAGGGTGTCGGTCTGCTGAGAGTTCATCATGTTCATCATCGAGCTACCAATGAAGAACGCAATGATGAAAAATATGATCGCAGACACGATGCTGGTGCGCTGAGGCGGTTTAGAAGATCCCTGCTTGGAGTCCTTCGAATCACCGGATCCCTTCCCGCCACCGAAGCCAAACAGAGAATCAAATCCGACAGGGCCGGAATCGGATTCGTCGCCTTCACGGCGACGGTCGTCGTCTTTCTGGGGTTTTATGTCGGAGCGCTGGGGCGTCTGGGAACCTCTGGCCTTGGGATCCTGGGGAGTTTGAGGCGCAGAGGAACCAGATGAGTTGGGATCGCGGTCGCTGGAATGCATTGGGGTTTCGCTCATTGTTTTCCTTGGTACACCTCGGGTTTAAGAATGCCGATATAGGGCAGATTGCGATAGCGCTCTGCATAGTCAAGCCCATAACCCACAATAAACGAGTCGGGGCATTCAAATCCTATGTACTTGCACGCAATCTCGGCCTGCTGGGAGTTCTTTTTACGCAGAAGTGTTGCTACCTGAATGGAAGCCGGGTTGCGCGACTCGAGAACACGCAGCAGATATTTCAGCGTCAGACCGGAATCCAGAATGTCTTCAGCCACCAACACATGCCTTCCCTCCACATTAGATGTGAGATCCTTGATGATGCGCACGACTCCGGAGCTTTTCGTGCCTGTGCCATACGACGACACGGCCATATAGTCCATTTCGAGGGGCAGGTCTATCGCGCGCACCAAATCACTCATATAAATGGCAGCACCGCGCAAAACGCTCACCACCAGAAGAGCCGGATAACCCTGGGGGGTGGGTTCGAAAGCCGCCTCGCGATAATCTGCGGTTATGCTCGCTCCGAGCTCTTTCACGCGGCAAGCAATTGCCTCTTCTGTGTAAAGAATCTCGGAAACATCTTCATCGCCACGCGCAAGCGAACCGTGCACGACGGGCTTGGACATTGAGCCTTCCTTCTGCAATAGACAACCGGCCTCGCAGTGTAACATCGAAGACAAGTAAGCACTCCAATGATGCAGCAGGCAGGCATCGAAAAACACGAATTCGTAATGCGGACAGATTATACGAGCCGCAAGCCTGCGAACGCGAAAAGCGCATCCTTAAAGCGCGCCTCAATATTCGCTTTCGGATTCCCGTTTTTGGATTCCCGCATTCGTGCCGCACACGGATCCTAGTAGTAATAGTAATAACCGGAAAGAGAGGCGTTCAAAGCAGCACACGCCGTAAACCCAAACAGCACAAGCAGCAGGATCACCAGCACGAAAGAGACCACGAAGCCGATGAGTGCAAACCTGACGGCTTCGCTTCTGGCCTGAGGAAAATTGTGGGCATTGGTGAGCCAAGCTATCAGAATGCCGACAAGCCCCATGAAAAAGCCCACAGCCGCCCAGCCAAACTTCATACCGCCACTCAGGTATAAAAGCGGCATTCCGGGCAGGTTCTGCGGAGCGGGAGCTGCTTGCGCAGAGGGAGCGAAACCATAGGGCTGCTGAGGTGGAGTCTGGCCCATTGGGGGAACCTGACCCTGCTGTGGCGGAACTTGACCTGCGGGCGGAACGGTTCCCTGCCAGCCCTGTTGGGGCTGCTGGGGCTGCTGTGGCGGAACTTGACCCGCAGGCGAAGCGGCACCTTGTGAGAACTGTTGAGAAGCGCTCGCCGGGATAGGCTGCTCCGTCGATTGCCCGGAGTTGGAAGTTGTGTTGGTATCTGCCATGTGTTCCTCAATTCATGCAGAAGGTTGGTACGCGAACCGATTATACAGACACGATGCGCGCAGACGCACTACGCCAACAGGCGCATCTTTTCTGCATCCAAGCTATGAAAATGTTACCTGCCCTTACCTACCCGGTGTAGTCGGCTCCCAGAATCACCAAGAAGCTCCCTTCAAACTCGTAGTCACCATTATTTTGCACGGTAATACCCACACCCAGTACTTCGCCAATATCACGAGCCACAGACTCCTGGTCGCTGTCGTCATAAATGATCATCGTGTTGGCATAGTCATAGCTGTCAGCATCACTTGTTTCGGTGACGTCGAATCCGCTGTTGGTGAGCGCGCTGGCTGCTCGAGCGGCCAAGCCCGATATCCCGTTGCCATTGCGCACGGCCACGGTGCTCGCCTCACCACTGCCGCTCCCCGAATCCAGAAGGACGCTTTGAGCGATATATTCCTTGTCCAAGGTTCCGTCAGTCACGCCGCCGCGATTAGCGGAGGCTTCCTCATTGACTGTGGGGGAAAGTCCTGCGTCGACGCGCTCCATCATGGTCTGCCACGCCTCAATGTTGGTATATTCGACCCATAGGTTGTTCTCATAGACCGAGATGGTGGGATTCATGCAGGAGTAAATGTCCTCATCGGTATCCATCCCCTGCAACTGCAAAGCGATGTTCATGATTTCATCCACGCTCATGTCGGTGGTTATGTAATCAGCCACCGCATCTATGGTGCTTGCTATGGTGGCAACATCGGAAGAGAGCAGTTTCTCGGCGATGGCACCTAACACCAAACGCTGGTTGGCAGCTCGGTAGGTGTCACCGTCACCCTCATCATCATAGGTATGGCGGCTGCGACACAGAATAAGGGCCTGATCGCCATCGAGGGTTTGCAGACCCGCCTCCACGTATCCTCCGGCCTCATCGTCATCAATGGTGACGGGCACGTCCACCTCAATACCACCAAGCGCATCCACCACGGCCTTGAATCCGTCAAAGTCGATCTCGGCGTAGTGGGAAATCTCCACGCCCGCATACTCGGACACCACCTCAACCGCATAGGAATCCCCACCCAGAGCGTGTGCGGCATTGATCTTCTGGTAGCCATACTCGCCCATATCCACATAGGTATCGCGCATGATGGAAATAAGAGTAATCTGTTGCTCTGTGGGATCTATCCGAGCAAGTATCATGGAGTCACTGCGAAAGTTGTCGCCCTCATAGGCATCGCTGCTCTCACGCTCTTCCGAGCTGTCAATACCCAGAAGAAGCACGTAGAACGGATCGCTTTCCTCGGCAACAACCGTGAGCTGATCGAGCAAATCGTCGTCAACGTCCTCTTGGATACGGCTGTTGACGGAACTCAAAAAAGCTGCCGCTGCAACTCCTGCGCTTAACGCAAGAACGAGTACACTTGCCATCACGCCGATCACGATTTTTTTGCGGCGCAGCTTCTTAGCGCGGCGCTTGACGTAGTCGTTTTGCGTAAAACGGCGCGTGTAGGAGTCGGGGGATTGGGTCGAATCTTCGGCATCGTAGCAGACATCTTGTACAGAGCGGCGCGAATAGGAATCGGCGGTCGAGGCATGTGTCTGGGGTTCAAAAGCATCGCGGGAGGTACCCTTATGCGGAGTGGAAGAGCGACGCGCCGAACCTAAAACGAGTTGTTGATATCTTGACTTTCGACTCGCCATAGCTCTGTCTCCTGTCCTTCCCCCCGAAAATCAACGAGTAACTCGAATCGAGCACATTCTACACGCATGCGCCGTCACGCCCGAGCGGACGAACAAAACGAGCACTCGCGAATGTGTCTCTACCACAGGGAAGCAATTTCGAAATCGACTCTACTGGTTTTTACCGTACGCGCGACGGGAAGGAAACGGAAGCGGACACAGGAACTTTACACCCGCTTTCCGACGAATCACCACATCCCTAAAATCATCCGTGATGCCGAATACAGTGAAAAATATACCGCTTGGCATTTTGTCCTTGACTTGTATGGATAGCGCAGGAATGTCATACAGGTGCATCAAGGGCGAACGAAGAGCCGTGTGGCAAAAACGAGCGCACCCAAAGCTACGGCGCTAGGTGCCCGATGAGTCATCGTCTGTCTCATCATCATCGTCAGAGGTCGCCGTTTCGGATAGCTCAGCGTTTTCTATCCCGGTTTCCTGTACGCCCGTCACGGTGCCGTCCAAAGTCCCGCCATCGTTTTTGTTGCGTTCCTCATCCTCGTAAGGCATCAGACCTGCGTCCACACGCTCCATCATGGTCTGCCACGCCTCGACATCGCATACCTCATACCAAATACCATTGATCTGCGCAGACGTAGTGGGATTCATGGCCGAGTAGATGTCCTCATCGGTGTCCATGCCGCGCATCTGAGTGGCAATCTCAATGATGTCCTCCATCTCCAGATCAGTGGTGATGTAGTCAGACATAGCGCTGATAGTACTTGCCATGGTCACAAGATCGGACGAAAGGAGCTTCTTGGCAATGGCACCTAATACCAGACGTTGGTTAGCCATGCGGTAATAGTCGCCGCTTCCGTAATCATCATAGGCATGACGGCTACGGCACAGGATAAGAGCTTGATCTCCGTTAAGGGTTTGTAGTCCTGCCGCTACGTATCCGCCGGCCTCATCATCATCGATGGTCATGGGCACATCCACCTCAATACCACCGAGTGCATCAACCGCCGCCTTGAAACCGTCAAAATCGATGGAAACGTAGTGCGATATCTCAACACCCGCAAATTCCTCAATGGTCGTCACCGTGAGGGCCGCGCCTCCATAGGCCGCAGCAGCGTTGATTTTATTGGGGCCATATCCTTCGATTTCCACATAGGTGTCGCGCTCAATGGACACAAGGGTAACAATCTTTTGCTGAGGATCAACGCGAGCGAGAATCATGGAGTCGCTACGAAACGAATCACCCTCAAATTCCTCGCTGCTTGCACGCTCTTCCGAGCTATCGATGCCCAAGATGAGCATATAGAAAGGTTCATCGGGTGCTGTTTCCTCCGTGGAGAGAACCGCCCGAAGCTCTTCGTCCACGCCCTCGTTCATCTTTTCGGACACGGAATTGAGATACATGTACCCGCCGAAGGCTACGCCGCCGGTAAGCAACACAAACACCATCGCGACGATCGCGGCAATAAGACCGCGGCTGCGCCTTTTAGGCGGCTTGAAGTTCTCACGCGAATATGCCGCCACGCCCGTCTGCCCGACAGGGGCAGGCAGAGCGGCTCGCTTGTTGCCCGCCGGTAGTCCGAGTTGCGAGTACGGACGAGCCACAGGACGAACGGTGGACGATGGAGAACTCTGAGGATATTGACTTTTGGGATGTCGGTCGTATTTTTTCATAGGGGCATTATCGTACGTTTCCTTCCCGTTCATAAAGAAACCGCAGGCTTGTAAACCGCACAAAAGGTCAAATCAAGGTACGGCCGAAAAGCGTGATGCCGGCTCCTTTTGCAAATGATGTCGGCCCCCCTTACAAAAACGGACCCGTAAACCCAAAAACGACTTCTCATGATGTTCAGTCACATGAAATTCTGCAACGTTCATGGAATGTGCGATGTGGTTTTCCTTCTCATCATGCAGCGGGACATATAATCGTACCACTTGAGCAAATGCGACGACAGGGCGAGTAGGGACGAATCCATCCCACAGCAA
>CAZLKG010000002.1:0-34423 GCA_964560045.1 uncultured Slackia sp. | reverse complement strand
AGCGACCATGGCTATTACCAGCAACATTGATAGGATAATCAACTGCGGTTATATCGCCTTGACAATTACCCAGAGCATACAGACCGCTAATCGGATCTCCGTCAGCATTGAGACACTGAAAATCGGTATTGGTGCGCAATCCTCCGGTCACGGTAAGCAATGCGGGACCAACCTTCAACGCATAGAACGGTGCCTCACGAACAGGAGTCAAAAATACCGATTGAGAACTACACCCTAGAGAACCCCATGACCTTGCATATCCGAAGCGTTGAGATGGGTGACGAGCCACATACCTCCTATTTATATTACCTCCCTATCTATATAGCCGCCTTTCTATAGGAGCTGCAAAATAGGGAGGTATTCAGACAAAATCAGCTTCTTGTGATGTCACACCATGACGGTGATTAGGAGATTCTGCTCTCTACAGCGTCTATCAGCAAGGTGATATCGTCGAAGAAGATGTATCGCATCCCCACTTGCGTGACGAACAAGACGATGAAGGCAATCCACCACACCAGCATTGCGCGCTTCTCTTTTGCGCCGCCAAGCGTTGCTGCCAGCGCTCCGTAGAGTGGAATGCCACACACAAGGGCAGTCAGGAAGAACTGAAGCGGAGTTGTGAGCGAATCCCACGCGGGAACACCCGGCTGCATGTAGGCAAGCGAGGTGCACGCAATGGCCGCAATACCACAGAGAACTCCCACGATACCCACAATTTTCGCGGACATATCCTTGTCGAGTTTTGCAAGGATCACATACGCCAGAGCACACAGGGCGAAAAGGCCGATGAAGAGGATCTCTCGTGAGAGCCACGACGATCCCAGTCCCGAGAACACATTCAGCGCACGCAGGGGCTGACCTAGATGGAATACCGAGGCAACAATTCCCACAAGGACAAAAACAAACGAGACAATTCCGACCACAAAGCGCACGGGTAGTTCGTTTTTACGCAGCGCGTGCATGACAACAAGCGCGGAAAAGGTACCGACAGCCGTTTGCTCGGCGAGGGTAAAAACAAGCAGAGGCATCTCGTTCATGGCCTTACTGCCTCCTTATCTGATCGACGACAGCAGGAAGTTTCACGTAGATGTTCGCTCCGGTAAGAGACACGTCTGGGTATCCGTCAACACCGCGTTGGTACTCATCAGCAATCTCATCAACTTCCATCACCTTAATTGCGGACATCGGACAGCTTGCGACGCACGCCGGTTCAAGTCCTTCCTCCTGGCGCTCGCAGCAAAGATCGCACTTGCCCACAACGCCTGCTTCCTCATCATAGCAAGGGACGTTGTAAGGACACGACCACGTACACAGACGACAGCCCACACAGACGGTAGAGTTGTGCACGACGATGCCATCTTCTTCTCGTTTGGAATACGCACCAGTCGGGCAGTTTGCGAGACACCCCGGATCATCGCAGTGGTTGCAACCGATCGTAAGGTAATTGCGCAAAGGCGATGAAACGAGATTTTCAGGCAGATCATGGACTACACGCCAGACAATATCAGGACCGAGTGAGCGAAACTCCTTGCAGGCCACCACACAGGCGTTACATCCGACACATCGGCCAAGATCTATACAGAATGCTTGCTGTGCCACAGCTTACCCCCTCCTACAGCGCAGAAATACGGACAAAGGTATCGTGGAATGAGACGCCGGGCATACCCGTCGCATACGTCCCCATATCCGCCGGCAAGGCCGATACCACGTAGTTAACATTGAATGGGTTGTCTTTGAACCAGGCCTCATAGACCACAATCGCATCATTTGGAACAGCAGAGGTATGACGAGCGGGGATCTCTAAATACCCTATCGCACTTTCAATGCGCATTCCCGCGCCGTCCTCTATGCCGTATTCTGCGGCAAGCTCAGGGCTGATCTCGCAATAGGGCTCAGACTGAATGTTCATCATCCAATCAAGATTCTGGAACTGAGAGTGCAGACCATACTTCCAATGTGGGTTGATGAGGCGAATGGGATAACCCTCCGGTGCCTCATAGGGAAAGCGATACACCGGCAGCACATGGTTTCCCGTTGTGGCGGCCGCTTCCGAGTAAAACTCGTAATGCCCCGATGGAGTTCTGAACGCACCGTCTGCCCATGAGGCGTCGTAACCTGAAACCTTAAATGATCCTCCTTCAAAGAACTCATCGGCACTCGCAAGGCCAAACATTTCAAGTGCGCTATCAGCAACCTCAATTTGGGCGAACTCCTCAATGCTGCGATCGGAAGGATAGGTGCACCCACCCGGCGAGAGCTCGTTGATACGATCAGCAAGCATGCAGAAAATCTCATGGTCACACTTCGAGTCATAGAGCTGTTCAATGGCTGGCACATTCGCGTTCATCCAATAGTGCCAATAGCTCGCATGCACACCCCATGTTTCAAAGATCGTGCAGCAGGGCAAAACGATGTCGGAGTATTGCGCGGAAGGCCCCATGAACTGATCGACTGTCACCACAAGGTCAACCGACTCGAAAGCCTGACGAACAACATCGGTCTCCGGATCTTGCGCCATGGGATTGCGCGCGGCAATCCACAAGAGCTTGATACGAGGATCAGTGGCGTTGAGTACCTCAGCACCGAAATTGTTGATGTTGATGGCGCGATCCGCCTCAACGTTATCGTTTTTCTCCCCCACGTTTCCCTGGATGCTGTAATTGACCAGCCAGCTGTCAAGCTGCCCGTAATTGGCACCGGCACCAACCTTGCCGATGTTGCCCGCAAGCGCCGCAAGCGCATCGATTGCACGAACGTTTGCACCTCCGTTGGCATGGCGCTGCATGCCGTATCCAATCCAAATGCAGGCTGGATCTAGGGTGGTGTAGTCTTCGCACAACTCTTCGATAACCTCTTGCGGAATACCCGTTGTCTCTGCTGCCCATTCCAGAGTGATGTTGTTGTTTACGTAGTCGATGAACTCCTTATACCCAATGGCGTTTTCCTCAAGCCAGGTGTCATCCTGTAAACCGTGATCAAGGATCCACTTGCACATACCGAGGGCAAGCGCACCGTCGGTAGAGGGATTGATCTCTATGTAGCGGTCGGCCACCTTGCAGGCGGTGTCAGTGTTGATGGGATCAATCACGACTATCTTGCAGCCCTGATCCTTGCAATCGGCAAGGATGCGCATGCTGTGTATCGCGTTCCAAGCAGGGTTTGCTCCCCACACGATTATCATTTTCGACTTGCGCATGCTTTCCGGATCCGACGACAAAAGCGTTCCCATGTCGAAAGTTTGAGAATCAATACCGGCAGGCCAACAGGGTGTTCCCGTTGCACGCGTGGTGTGGCCAAGCGAGGTGAAAAAGCCTTCGATCCCATAGGTGAGCGTGTTGAAGTTGCCGGAATACTTGTTGAGGCAGATGCCTAAGGCGTTGCCATCCTCCTCTTGGCACTCGACGATCTTATTTGCGATGATATCGATGGCCTCTTCCCAACTTATTTCTTCCCAATCCCCGGATCCCTTTGAGGTTTGGCGCATGGGAACTTGGAGACGGTCGGGCGAATAAATGCGGCGCGGATAGGTGTAGCCCTTTACACACAACCGTCCATCCGTATAGCTGTTGTCGGGATTTCCCTCTACGGTAGTCAAGACACCGTCTTCGACAGTGCTGATGATAGAACAGGTGTCATAGCAGTTGCGTGGACAGCAGTTATAGCAACGGGACACGGTGGGCGCCTCCGCTGCGCGAGCTTCACGGGGAATAAGCCCGTACGCTCCCGCTCCTCCCGCGCTTCCAAGCAAGGCCGCTGCAGCAGCTGCCCCCTGTAAGAAAGTACGCCTTGATAGATCTTGTGTCATGGTCTCTCCTCGTCTTCCCGCGAAATCTCTGTGAGGGCCGCTTCGAACAAATCGGCAAAGCCCAGGCATATCTCGTTACTTGTTGTGTGACGGATAGCTTCAGTGTGATCGAAGACCCAACGTGTTAGGTGCTCACGACAAAAGTTGGCAAGTGCCTGGGCATCCCCTTGTGCACCACGCTCAAGCAGAAAGGCAACGAATGCACACTCGTAAGCCGCATGGTCATCTGGCTGGACGTTTTTTGCATCGACCTGCATGCCGCTATCCGCATATGCCGCACGTACCGAAAGGGTAATCTCGCGCATCAGAGTACGCTCTGAAGAGCGATACACCGTTTCAAAGGGTGGGGCAAACACGCGCCCCGGCCCCACGAAAAGTTTGTTGTAGTCGTACTCAAGTCTTTCGGCATCGCCTGTCGGAGCTTGCGCGATGCGCGCAAGCGCTGCGGCAATTCCGGTGCGCCCTGGTGCGAGGTTTCTCTTATGCTCGCTGACAAGCGGCCAGTCATGTGCGTCGATCCTTGTGAGTTTGCGCGCGTAATAGCGACGCAAAAGCCCGAAAATCGGCGCAAGATCGCTGTTGTTCATAGAGGTTTCCTAAATACCGCTGATCGTTTCGCCCTCGACATCAAGCCCGTTTTCAAAAAGTTGCTGCATGATGGGCTCGTAGCGTTCACGTTCTTCTTCGGTCTGTAGATAGACCGCTTCAAGCTGAGGGTCGGCGATCCCGCGGTATTCGGAGTCGATGGTTCCGCACCTAATACTAAAGGTAGACTCAGAACTCATACGATGTCCTTTCCCTTGGGTTTCATCTGCGAAGAAGGAGCCGCGTCGCAGGTAGGGAGCCTGCTACGAAACGGCATCATGATGTGGACAACATGCCCCCCTGTTGTCCAATCCCCCCTTACATCTTGAAGCTAAGGATAGGAGCTAATTCGCGTCCAATCAAGGAAACAAGTTTTTCTTATTAGCAGTCTGAACTGGGAAAACGAAATTATTTTTGCCAAAGTGGGTAAACAAAATCCAACGCGAGAAATCTGGCCTTCGCCCGCGTTTACGCAGACGCAAAAATCAGATGCAAAGATTGCCCGATGGCGGAAGTGACATACCCTCATTGACGCAGATGCAAAGGGTAGGCCTAATGTGCCCACGTAGTTACACCCCACCTGTCACGCTTGTGCGAGCGCGAAACACAAAGACCGCAAATTGGCGCTGCGTCACATACATCCCTGGCACCTGTGCGGGTTGTTAAAGCGTAGACTTTTCAGAATATGATAAAGTTGCGGCCTCAATTCTTTGCGAGATGAACTGCGAAGAGGTGCGCGATGAATAGAACCATGGTGTACCTCATCACTCTGCTCTGCGCGGTAGTTGCAAAAGCAGAGAAGGGTTTTGAGGCCTGCCTTTCCACCGGATACTCACTTAGTGCATATCGTGTGCTCGCACAGCTGTCTCTCCCTGAAAGCTCATGCATGCGTATCAACGAACTTGCCCGTGCCCTCGTTATCCAGCCCTCCGCCATTGAAACGGCGCTGTGCGCTCTTGAAGCAACAGGCGATCTTCGCGCTGACGCTGCCAACCTTAGTAGCTATCGAATAACCCACCAGGGATGTCACCGTGAACATGAGATGAGCCTTCGCTTCGGTTCCTTCCTGAAAAACACTACCCGCCCCCTCGCCCCCAGTGATCATGAGCTGCTGCACGCCTTACTCCGCAAGATCCTTATCAAGCCGGGGAGTTTTTTCTCCCATCGCGCGACCTCCCTCGTTGAAGGAAAGCCTCTCCCTATTCCCTACTGCATCTCCGCCACCTGTCTTCTTAGTCAGGCTATCGGTTCAGCGACAAAGTATACCGGCGGTTTGTCGCTTACCGATTTCCGATTCCTGCTCGAACTTGTTCCCAAGCGTCGCGGCGTGGTCAAGCAGCTTCGCGCAAAAGAGGTGGTGCGGTATTTGCGCGTAAGCCGTTCTTATGTTTCAATTGCGGCAGCACGACTCGAAAAACAGGAACTTATCAAACGCATCCCTGATGAGCGTGATGCTCGTGGCGTGCTGTTTGAACTCAGCCCACAGGGTGAGCTGGTCGTAGGCAGCATCACCGATGACATTCAGGCTCTGCTCAGCGGGATGCTCGGACAACCCGGAACCGACCTTTCTCTTTTTCGCATCCTTCGAGCCCTTCTGAGGGGCGTGGATGATGCTTTGATCATCTTGCGGGAGCGTACGTGATGGATATCACCTATCCTCAGTCTCAAAGTGAAACGCTCGAAGGGGCTTTTGATTCCTCCTCCGAAGAGCAAGAGCGGGTCTTTTGGCAGGCGTGTTCGGTCAACTGCGGGTCGCACTGTGCCCTGCGCCTGCATGTGCGCGAAGGTGAGCTTCGCTGGGTAGAAAGCGATACTTTACCCGAGCGCAAAGGGGCACCGCAGATGCGCGCCTGTTTGCGCGGGCGCTCTTTGCGCTATTGGCTGAATGCCCCCACCAGGCTCAATTATCCGTTGCGCAGAAAGGGACCCCGTGGTTCAGGACAGTTCGAGCGCATCTGTTGGGATGAGGCGCTCGATGTGGTTTCCTCGCAACTGCGCCGCATCATCGATACCTACGGAAATGCGGCCCTTCTTTGCACCTATGCGACCGGTCTGTATCCTATCAACGGATCCCCTTTTGAACGGCTCTTGAATTGCCTTGGTGGATACCTAGAGATTTACGGCGATTACAGCTGCGAGCAGCTTAAAGCGGGTTTCACTCACCTCTTCGGTGATGATGGATATTGGACAGGCTCGACTCTAGGCGAAGCGAAAAACGCCGAGCTTGTCCTGCTTTTCGGAGATAATCCCTCCGACACGCGCATGGGAGGCGCAAGTGCCGGCTGGGAATTCGAGCAAGCACGAGAGGCGGGCTCCTTTAAGCTCATATCCATTGATCCGCGCCATACCGAGACAATTGCAAAAGGAGGCGAGGAGTGGATTCCCATCCGCCCCGGCACCGATGCGGCACTTGTCGCGGGCATCGCTTTTGTGCTCATAAGTGAAGATCTCATAGACCAGCACTTTCTTGATACCTATTGCATTGGATACGACGAGGCAACGCTACCGAACTCCGCGCCCGCCAACGCAAGTTACAAGTCATATATCCTAGGCAAAGGCGAAGACGGGATTGCAAAAACGCCCGACTGGGCAAGCAGAATCACCGGGATTCCACGCTCTCGTATTATCTCTTTGGCCTACGAGATAGCCGAAGCACGACCCCTGTTTGTCGCGCAGGGCTGGGGGGCGCAGCGTCACGACAACGGAGAGGCAAGCGCGCGAGCCATTGCCATGCTTCCAATCCTTACCGGCAATATCGGTCTTCCTGGCACGAACTCCGGTGCTCGTGAACGCTTTGTTCCCTTTGTCGTCCCCGACGACCCCATAGGCACAAACCCGCTGCCCCTCAAAATTCCCGCATTCTGTTGGCTCGACGCGGTTGAACGTGGAGGAGATCTCACTGCGCAAAACTCTGGGGTAAAGGGAGCGGAAGCACTGCCCACACCCGTCAAACTCATCGTCAACCATGCGGGCAACTGCCTGATAAACCAGCATTCCGACATCAACCGAACGCACGATATTCTCATCGATGAATCCAAGTGCGAATTCATTCTTGACATTGATGTCCACATGACCCCAACAGGTTGCTATGCCGACATCGTTTTGCCCGATATCGCCCGAGCAGAGCAAGAAAATCTCATCTCCTCGGGCAACGCGGATATCATCCGAGGCGTGATATATGGTGAGGCGTGGCGGCGCGATCACTTCGAACGCAGGAGTGCTTGGGACGTCGCAGCGGAACTCGCCAGACGGATGGGCGTGAGCGAGGCCTTCGAGCGAGACGGTGCAAGTGCTTGCGAGATCATAGAAAGCCGCCTCGCACGGGGGCGTAATATTGATGCGGCAATTCCCTCTTTACAAGAACTCAAACACTCCCGAATATGGCGCGGCCCCTACCAAGGAGAGCACATCGCGTATCGCTCCTTCAGGGAAGACCCCATAAAAAACCCCTTGCCCACCCCATCAGGTAAAATAGAAATCTACTCGGAGCGGCTCGCTGAGTTAGCGCATTTCTTGAAATATGCTCCCGATCAGAGAATACCTCCAATCCCCTGCTATGTGCCTGAACGAGAGGGAGCGCATTCTCCCTTGCGTAAAGACTACCCCTTCCAGCTGATAGGTTATCACTGCCGCCAACACACCCATTCCTCCTTTGCCAACCTGACTGAGCTCAATGCAATAGCTCCCCACGAGATGCAGATAAACCCCCTTGATGCCGAGCAACTGGGTGTACTCAGCGGTGAGGGCGTGATCGTAGAAAGTGAACGGGGGAAACTCAGCATCACCGTACGGGTAACGCCACGTATCATGCCCGGAGTGGTGGCGATACCGCAAGGCGCATGGCACGACGCTGATATGGACGGGGATCGCCTCGATCGGGGTGCGTGCATCAACACGCTTACCTCTTCGCGACCCACAGCGCTTGCCCGTGGCAACGCACAAAACTCTATCCTCGTGCGCATCACACCCCTTAAAGACAGGGGGAATCCGACATGACAAAGCTCTCTTCCGCACAACAAAAAGGCGATGGACAATACGGCTTCTTCTTCGATCAGCGGCGCTGCACAGGCTGCAAAACCTGCGAAGTAGCCTGCAAGGATTACCACGACCTTCCCGGCGAGCTCGCCTTTCGCACGATCATCGAATACACGGGAGGCTCATGGCAGCCCATCGATGAGGGCGCATGGACTCAAAATGTCTTCTGCTATCACATCTCAACCTCGTGCAACCATTGCAGCAATCCGGTGTGCATGCGCTTTTGTACAAATGGTGCCATCAGCAAGGGGGAAGGGGGAATGGTTGTTATTGACGGATCTTTGTGCGTTGGATGTCAGTCCTGCGTTATCGCCTGCCCCTACCATGCCCCCCGCTTCGATTACGTGAGAGGCATAGCCGTAAAATGCAATGGCTGCATTGAGCGTCTGCGTGAAGGAAGGGCATCCGTTTGTGTTGATGCCTGCCCACAAAGAGCCCTCTCCCTTGCTCTCTACGCCGATCTTATTGAGGATCCTGATGTTGTATCGGCGGTCGCTCCCTTACCTTCCCCCGATTTTACGCAGCCAAATTTCGTGATGCGTCCTTGCAAAGAAGCGCGCCCGCTCGGGGATCACGAAGGACACATCTCCAATCCTCGCGAGGCCTAAAGCAGCGCTCACGAGATCGCTGATGCCTCAGGTGGCCTTGGGAGACTTTGGGCGAGCACCTTTGAACTTGTCGCGCACTATGTGATAAAAAGATGGTCGGAGCCTAGAGAAGGGTGAGAGATCGTGAACAAGGTGCTAATCATAGATGACGACAGGGAGTTATGCGCCCTTCTGAAGAAACAGATCCACATGGAGCAGATGCAGGCGGACTGCCGCCATTGCGGTAGAGAGGGTCTTGCGGCCCTCACAGAGGGAGACTATCAGCTGGTGGTACTTGATGTCATGATGCCGGGGCTCAACGGTTTTAAGGTACTGGAAGCTATCCGAACAAAAAGTTCTGTTCCTGTCCTGATGCTAACGGCAAAGGGCGACGATGCCAGCAAGGTTTCTGGGTTACGCCTTGGCGCGGATGACTACTTGGCAAAACCCTTTGGCATGGATGAGTTTTTGGCCAGAGTCGCCTCTCTCATCCGACGCTATACCGTGCTCAACGCTGCGGGCGCACCCGAAGGTGTGCTCTCCTTTTCCGGCCTGAAAATCAACCTGGATGAGCGCAGCGTGACCAGCGAGCAGGGAACCTTTGTGATGCCAAACAAGGAGTTTGACCTTCTTGTATATCTGGCCCGTCACCAGGGCAGAATCATGACAAAGAAGCAGATTTACGAGGCGGTCTGGCAAAGGGACTACTGCTACGACGATGCCAATATCATGGTTATGATAAGCAAGCTGCGAAAAAAGATTGAACCGGATCCCGCCTTTCCTACAATCATCCAGACCGTAAAGGGAATCGGCTATCGGTTCAACAAAGAACTCTAGAGTATGCGGGAGGTGCAATGTCAACCATCGTGCTGATAGGGGGAATCGCAGCATCTTGTGTGATTTTGTTTCTTGCGTTTCTGCTGCTGAGCATACGAACTCGGCTGCGAGAAATGGAAGACATCCTCGCAGAGATCAGACAGGGAAATGGAAACCGAAAACTGTTGGCAATGCCAGGTGATCCGAGCGCCTCTCTCGCATATCAAATCAATCGGATCGTATCGGAATATGAGGAGCAGCTTGCCGCCTACCGCCGAGGCGATGAGGCGAGCAAACAACTCATGACAAGCCTTTCCCATGACGTGAGAACACCGCTCACTACCTTGATAGGCTATCTGGATGCCGCCTGTCGAGGGGGCACATCCGAGGAGGAACGCAACGACTATATCCTCACCGCCAGAAGAAAGGCGCATGATCTGAAGGCGTATATTGATGTTCTCTTTGACTGGTTCAAATTGAATTCGGATGAGTTTCCATTCGTTATGAATCCTGTAGAGATAACAGAGCTGACCAGGGATATCTTGAAAGACTGGATCCCCATCCTGGAGGAAATGAACCTCGCCTTTGACATCTCCATACCGGAGGCTCCATGCATGGTGCGCCTAGATGCAGACGCATATCGCCGCGTCATCAACAACCTAGTCCAAAACGCGGTCACCCACAGCCGCGCTAGCCGCATAGACGTCTCGCTGGAAGCAGACGATCGGCAGGTCAGCATCACCGTATCGGACAATGGGATAGGAATTTCCCAAAGCGACCTTAAGCACATCTTTGACCGGCTCTACAAATGCGATACGGGCCGCACAGAAAAAGGAAGCGGGCTGGGACTTTCCATCGCAAAGCAAATCGTGGAAAAAATGGGTGGGGTCATCTCTGCAGAAAGTGTACCGGGAACAAAAACCCAATTCAGTGTTCGATTCCCCGCTCCCGTGCCCTCTCCCCTTCCATGACGTAAAGGCCGTCCCTATCGGCTCTTGTAGACTTCCCAACACGCTTCTATAGGTTTCCCTCAGGCTTCCACAGACTTCCTGGCGCACCCGATCCCCTGCCATAAGGCGGGGATTTTTCTTTTTAGGTTCCGGTAAGACTCTGGTTAGACACAGATTAGGTTGCTGTGGCTCAATGAACGAGACAGTCACACAAAGAAGGAGTTTGTTGTGAGCGACTACATCATTGAGACAAAAAACCTGACCAAGTCCTACGACGACCAAAAAAGCGTTGCCAACCTGAACATCCATGTGAAGAAGGGGCGTATCTATGGGCTTCTCGGACGCAACGGTGCCGGAAAAACAACGACCATGAAAATGCTGCTGGGCCTGACCGTCCCAACAGAGGGAGAAGCCATCCTGTTCGGAAAAAACATTCAGACCGCCGCGAAAAAGATCCTTCCTCGTGTGGGAAGTCTGATCGAATCCCCCGGCTTTTATCCAAACCTAACAGGGACGGAAAACCTCAATATTTTCGCCCGGCTTCGGGGTGTGCCGAAAAAAAATGCGGTTGCCGAAGCGCTGGATGTCGTCGGACTGCCGTATCGGGACAAAAAGTTGTATGCCCAGTACTCCCTTGGTATGAAGCAGCGGCTCGCCATCGCACTTGCTATCATGCATGACCCGGAGCTGCTTATCCTCGATGAACCCATCAACGGCCTTGACCCCATCGGGATCGCCGAGGTCAGGGGATTCATTCGGAATCTGTGCAACGAGAGGGGAAAGACCATCTTGGTCTCAAGCCACATCCTCTCAGAAATTTCCCTGCTGGCAGACGATATTGGCATTATCGATCACGGAGTTTTGCTGGAAGAGGAATCATTGTCGGAGCTGGAGAAAAAAAACAGCAGGTATATCCGCTTTGAACTCTCCGATACCGCACAGGGCGCTTGGATTTTGGAGGTTCAGTTCCATACAGAGAGCTTCAAAATCATAGATGAGCGAAGACTTGCCCTTTACGATGTGACCTTACCGATTGCCGACATCAATCGGGCATTTATCGAAGCCGGCATCGATCTCTACGAGTCCAGTCTGTTTGAAGACACCTTGGAGGACTACTTTAAGAAAATCACGGGAGGTGAGGGAATTGCTTGATCTTGTTATCTGCGAGTTTCAAAAGCTGAAACGAAAGAAGTTCATCCAGCTCACCATAGGAGCGGCAGTTCTCTTCCCTATGGTTTTGACCCTTTTGATGGCCAGGGACAGCCAGACCTTCGGTCAGCTTTTCCGCGCGGTCTTTCTCCTTGGCGATCTTTTGTTTCTACCCTGTGTGCTGGGCGTTATTGCCACGATGCTCTTTTTGATGGAGCGAGACAACGATACCCTAAAGAATCTGCTGGTAGTTCCCGTTCCTAAGACTAAAATCCTCCTTTCCAAACTGTGCGTACTTTTGAGCCTGTCCGTAATCTATTCCGTCGCCGGGTTGGGAGCCTCCTTGGCGGGCGGCCTGATTGTGGGAAACGTGAATGATGTGTTGCTCCGCCTGGGCGTCAGCATTTGTGCGGGAGTCTTCGTCCTTATTGCTATCTTTCCCGTCATCATGGTGATCCTGATGGGCAACAAAAGTCACATTTTCTCCATCATCCTCTCATTTGCCTATGCGGTGGTCAGCTTTGCGATCACGATGATGTTCGGTGCAAGTCCGGAGTTGATGAATACCCTCGCCTCCGTCTTACCCATACCCCTCATCATGAAATGGTATCTGGGAGTTGTGCCAACGGAAGATGCGCTCTCATACATCCTGCCCTACACCGCGTCTCTACCCTACGTGATCGGCATCATGGCGGTCTATGCCTGCGTCTTTTCCTTCCTGTCCATGTTCTTCTACAAGAAAAGCGAGCTATAAGGAGGGCTTGATATGATAAACGTCGTGATTGGAGAGTTTCATAAATTAAGGCGATACAGCATCCTGTGGGTTGGCATTATTTCAACGTTTTTCGTATTCGCACTGGCCGTCTTCCAGACCTCCTTCGACAGCAACACTGTTGCCTATGCGGTGTTTGTCGACAACGTTATCTGGAACAATTTCAGCCTGGGATTTCCCTTTGTCATCGTACTGAGTGGCGGCTATATCATCAATCGCGAGTATACGGACAACACCTTGAAATCCATGATGACCGTGCCGGTATCCCAAAAGCGGCTCTTGGTTGGAAAACTGATCGTCACCTGCTTGCTGAGCCTTGTGTTCGCTGTATTCAGCTTTTTCTGTACGCTACTTGTAGGTGCGTTTGTCCTGCACTGTGAAGAGATGGACATGGCGGGCATTGGACGTTCCTTCTTTCAGATCTGCGCGATTGCCCTGTTCAATTTTGTGGCGGTAGCACCCTTGATAGTGTGGTCTGGGAGAAAGCGAGATCGCTTTTTTGTGGGAACGGGAATTGCGTTTTTCTACGGCTTTTGCGGCATCTTTGTCGCAGGTCGTAACCTGACGGATTTTTACCCAATCACAGCAGGACTGGGGATAATCAACTACGCAGGACAGGAAGGGGCAATCTATGATCCCTTAGTCGGCTGTGAAGTCTTGGCACTGATGGTGCTTTTGACAATCGCGCTGATCGCACACTGCCCCTCCTATGACCGTGTGATGGCACACCCGGAAAGCAGAAGAAAAAAGAAGGCTACGCAGGACAAAGCCGACACACCCTGAACTCTAGCAGCACACGCGGCTCTTGATAGCCGGTACCCTTACGGATGAGGTTTTGAGACCAGCCACTTCAAATATTGCGGTACCGGCTTGCCGAGCTTTGGTAACCGGTGCGCTTACGCGGGACTTTGGGGCCTGTGGCCTCCTTAGCCCCCGCGACGCGCGTTGAGCTCACCGGCTAAATCCTCAATGCCTATGCCGTAGCGCTCCAAGACGACCATGAGGTGGTACAACAGGTCTGCCGCCTCGTAGCGAATGTGGGCGCGATCGCCGTCCTTGCAGGCAAGTGTCACCTCGCAGGCCTCTTCGACGATCTTTTTAAGCGCATAGTCAGCAGAACCCTGCAAGAGACGCGCCGTATAGCTTTTCTCAGGGCTGGCCTCACACCGAGCAGAAATTACCGAGGCAAGTTCTGTGAGGGTTGCTCCGATCTCTGCCGGTTGAACATTGTCCGTCCTCTCCCCCATAGTGTCTATCCTTCCAAATTATTGAAAAAGCAGCTGCGTGAACCCGTGTGACATGCAGGACCTGATGAGTCCACCTTCACAAGCAAACAATCCCGATCGCAGTCAGCTGATACCGATATCACTTTTTGTATGTTGCCGCTGGTAGCACCCTTGTTCCAGAGCTCTTGGCGCGAACGCGACCAAAACCACGTGGTTTTAGTCTCAAAGGTCAGGCGCAACGATTCAGCATTCATCCAAGCCATCATAAGCACCTCACCGGTGTCGTATTGCTGCACGATGGCGGGAATGAGGCCGCTGCTATCGTATGTGAGATCAGCACAATCAATGCGCACGACGAACCCTCCCTAGAAGTCAAGGCGCACGGGAATGCCTTGAGATGCCATGTATTCTTTTACTTGGCGAATTGAAAAGGTGCCGAAATGAAACACGCTCGCCGCGAGCACCGCATCGGCCTCGCCTTCGATAACTCCCTCAGCGAAGTGCTCAAGCGTGCCCACCCCTCCCGATGCTATCACAGGAATGGGTACGGCGCGTGCTACTGCGCGGGTGAGAGCCAGATCAAAGCCCTCCTTGGTACCGTCTCGATCCATGCTCGTAAGCAGAATCTCTCCCGCGCCGCGCCGCGCCGCCTCACGCGCCCACGCAACCGCGTCGATGCCGGTGGCTATGCGGCCACCCGCCACATACACCTCCCAACGATCGACGCCAGAAGATCCTGTTTTGCCCACACGCTTGGCATCGATAGCACAGATTACGGCCTGACTGCCAAATGCAGATGCCGCAAGCGTGATAAGTGAGGGGTTTTTCACCGCAGCGGAATTGACTGACACCTTGTCGGCACCGGCTGCCACCATGCGTCGCATGCCACAAAGATCGCGAAAACCGCCGCCCACCGCATAGGGAATCGCCAGTTCATCGGCGGCACGAGAAGCCATGTCTATCGTGGTCTCACGATCATCACTTGTGGCCGTGATGTCGAGAAACACCACTTCATCGGCACCTTCGCGATCGTATGCCGCAGCGAGCTCCACCGGATCGCCCGCATCGCGAAGGCCCACGAAGTTGACACCCTTCACCACACGCCCGTCCTTCACGTCCAGACACGGGATCACCCTTTTGGTAAGCACCGCCTCACTCCCCTCTCGCAAAGCCGCATGAACCGGCTGTGCCGGTGACATCAGGCGAATACGAAGAGGTAGAGCCGCCCGACCCGGTGATGGCTACAGCGGTGCCTGTGTCTGTTGCAAAATTGCCCGTCCCGATACCGACTGTACCATGTGCGGCTGGGACAACTTCGCCCGTCTTGGCGCTGCCTGCGGCTACCGCTAGGGCCTCGGATAGGGTAAAGGTAGCTTCGTAGAGCGCACGGCCTACAATGGCACCCTCGACCACCTGTGGGCCTAGTGCCGCAAGCGAGCGTATGTCATCAAGAGAGGAAATGCCGCCTGAAGCCACCACGGGAAAGCCCGCCAAGCGTGCCACCTCACGATAGGCATCCGCATCAATGCCCGTCTGCATGCCGTCGCGCGCAATATCGGTAAACACCAGATGGCAAAATCCCCACTCGGAAAGCTCACCTATTACCTCAGCAAGGCTACGAGAGACACCTTCACGCCACCCATTGACTTTCACCTCTCCGCCTGTCGCCGCCACATCGGCCACAAGTAAGGATCCGAACTCACGAGCAGCAGCACGAGCAAAGGCAGGATCGCGCACAAGAGCCGTGCCGAGCGCAATGCGCTTACAACCGAGCTTTACAAGCTCTTCAATACGTCCAAGCGTACGCACGCCGCCGCCCACATCAACCGACAAGCCCTCCACGCCACAGATAGCCTCAATGGCCGCCGCGTTGGCAAAAAGAGCGGCCTTGTCCTCCTCGAATGTTGCGGAAAGATCCACCACATGCACCCAAGAGGCTCCCTGGGAAGCAAAGGAGTGTGCAACGGCCACAGGGTCATCCGAATACACCGTTACCAAAGAGCGATCGCCGCGCATGAGGCGCACTACCTTGCCCCCAAGCAAATCGATTGCGGGAAAAAGAATCATCGGGCACCTCCCGAAAATACACCTTTGCAGGACGAAACCCTAAGGCGCATGCCACCTCTGTATGCGTTGATGATGCCGCAAGCGGCATTTGGCTCCTCAAACATGTCCACCGCCGCCTCTGTGTGCAGCAACGATGCGCACGAAGTTGCGCAGGATCTCAAGGCCGTGCGTGGATGATTTTTCGGGATGAAACTGGCAGGCAAACACGTTGTCGCGCCACACTCCCGCACCGAATCCGCGCGTGTAAAACGTCTGCGCCGCCACGATGGACGCATCAATGTCTTCGTCAAGCGCATACGAATGCGTAAAATACATATTGACCCCCTCATCTATGCCCAAAAGCAAAGGGCAGTCGGAGGCAACAGAAGTCATATGCAGTTGATCCCAACCCACATGCGGAACTTTAAGGCGTCGGGATGGAAGAGTTGAACAGGAGCCACCCAGCACTCCCAAACCGCGTACCCAAAGGCGGCCATCGGCCTCAAAAACATCACCCGACCTAAGTCCCCCTCCACGCGCATCGGATGCAACGAGGGATGTCACATCCTGGGGCACTCCCTCATCCCCACGCTCGAATAAGAGCTGAAGGCCCAGACAGATGCCCAAAAAAGGCGTGCCATGAGCCCTGGCAACAGCCTCGATGACAGCCTCATCCTGACCCGTCTTGCGCATGAAGGTGATGGCATCATAAAACGATCCCACCCCCGGAAGCACGATGCCATCAGCCGCGCGAATCCGAGCCGGATCATCGGTAATGAAGGCATCAGAGCCCGCACGAATAAGGCCACGCGCGGCACTCGAAAGGTTTCCTTTGTGATAGTCCACTACCGCAACGCTAGGTCTTACAGCCATCAATCCTCCAACTGACGGATACGGACACATGCGATGGCTACAAAAGACCCTTGATGGACGGCAGGCCTGTCTCTCGCGGATCTATGGCTACAGCATCGCGCAGAGCACGCCCGCAGGCTTTGAACGTGGCCTCTATGATGTGATGTGCATTCTCGCCGCAAATAAGACGCAGGTGTATCGTGATACCGGCTTCGCGAGCAAAGGCGATAAAAAACTCCTTGGTAAGCTGCGTGTCAAAATCACCCACACGCTCAACGCTCACGGGAACCTCGTAAAACGCCTGACCTCGCCCTGATATGTCCACGGCAACCATCACAAGAGCCTCATCCATGGGCACAAAGGCATGTCCGAAGCGACGGATGCCAACCTTGTCAGCCAGCGCTTGGGCGAACGCCTGACCCAACACGATTCCTGTATCCTCTACGCTGTGATGGGGGTCTACCTCAATATCGCCTTTCGCATACACTTCGGCACCAAAGCCTCCATGGCGAATGAGAGTTGTGAGCATATGGTCAAAAAACCCTATTCCAGTCGTTATGTTCTGATCGCTGCCCCCAAGGTCAAGGGAAACGCGCACATTTGTCTCATTGCTCACACGAGCGGCACTGCCCTTGCGATACTCCTGCCACAAGTCCAAAACCAAGGCTCCTTCCTTATCCTGCACACCAAAATGAAACCGCCTGATTATAACCCGTTCAAAATCTCTTCAAGAGCCGCCATTGCGGCATCATTTTCTTTCCGGGTGCCAACGGTGATGCGCAGGCAATTATCCAAACCCGGTGCGTAGGAGAAATCACGCACGAGAATGGAGTAATCGTCACGCAGGCGACGTCGAATTTCACTTGCCTGTGGCAGGCGAATGAGCAAGAAGTTACCCTGTCCCAACCACACGGTGCCACCCTGCTCTTCAAACGGAGAGGCGAGCTTTGCAAGTCCTTCATAGAGCCGTCTGCGCTCAGAGCGAATCTCGGCCACCACCGCAGCAAATGCCTCGCGCTCTTTGAGGCTCGCGAGGGCTGCCGCCTGAGTGAGTACGTTCACCGAATAAATTTGACGAATGGCTCCGAGAACCTCTATCACCTCGAGTGGGGCAATCACATAACCACAGCGCACACCAGCCTGACCGAAGGCCTTGGAAAAGGTATGTAGAACCACCAGGTTGTCGAAGGAATCCAGAAGTACGGCGGCACTTGATCCCGCATCGGCAAACTCCCCGTATGCCTCATCCATCATCACAAGACCGGGGCATACCTCGCACACCTCGCGTACCACATCAAGCGAAACCACATCACCTGTGGGATTGTTGGGTGAGGCAAGGATGATGAGATCGGCAAGGGCGGCAGCGGCAAGAAGCTCATCGCGCTTGGGCAAAAAGGTTTTTTCGTCGCGCCAAACGCGTGCAACATTGGTCTGACAAAGGGATGCGAAAAAAGCATATTCACTGAAATCGGGCGGACAGGTAAGCAGGGTGCGGCCCGGCCCACCAAAGGCCAACAGGAAGTTGTACAGCAGCTCATCACCGCCGTTACCCACACAAACTGCCTCACGTGAGACCTTATGCCAAGCGGCAAGCTCGTCACGCAGGTCGTTAGACATGGGGTCGGGATAGCGGTTGAGCGGCGTGGCGGCCAGCGCCGCATCTATAGCAGCACGCACGCGCTGCGGCATCGGATAGGTATTCTCATTGGCCGAAAGGTTAATACGGCAGGGTGTGAAATTGGGGTCATAGGGTTTTATGTCCGCAAGATGCGGTTGGACCATCGCCCTCATGCGTTCGGAAAGCTCAGGCATACCCCCTAGACCTCCTCAGGTGTATCAAGGGTGATAGGCCATGCGATGGATCCCGCATCGCGTGCTGAGGGGCGCTTGTCCCCGAAGGTCTCAACACCACGCTCAGCAAGCATCCGACGCAAACCCACCGAAAGCGCGTGTGCCCACAAACCCTCTGCCTGCGCCATGGTCTGCGCAGCATCGGCATCGTTTTGAAGTCCTTGCGGGGTGTAACACACAACGGAGGACTTCTTCACGAAGTCATCCACCGAAAGCGGGCCAGAATACACGGCGGTGCCGCCTGTGGGAAGTGTGTGATTGGGGCCAGCCACGTAATCGCCCAAAGGCTCCGAACTCCAGGCACCCACAAAGATGGCACCTGCGTTTTGTATGCTACCAAGCAGACTCATTGCATCTTTGCAGTGCAGCTCCAGATGTTCAGGAGCAATGAGGTTTATGGCATCTATGGCTTGAGGCATGTCGTGTGCAATCACGATCATTCCCTGATCGTTAAAAGATGCACGCGTTATCTCCTCCCTGGGGCTTTGGGCCATAAGTTCCTCAGCACAGCGCTCCACCTCGCCTGCGAATGCGGCATCACAGGTGACCAGGTAACTCGTTGCCAGCGGATCATGCTCGGCTTGAGCCATAAGGTCGGCTGCCACGACCAACGGATCAGCCGTGGTGTCGGCAAGTACGCACACCTCGGAGGGACCGGCCACCATATCGATAGCTACATCCCCGCTTACCAGGCGCTTTGCAGCGGCAACATAGGCGTTACCGGGTCCTGTGATAAGTGATACCTTAGGGATGGATTCGGTGCCGTAGGCCAAAGCGGCAATGGCCTGCGCACCGCCCACGGTATATACCTCATCGACACCGCCGAGCTTGGCTGCGGCGAGCGTATAAGGTGAAAGGGAACCTTCCTTTTGAGGGGGTGTGACCATGACCACACGCGCCACCCCTGCGACCTTGGCGGGAATCACGTTCATGAGCACCGTTGAGGGGTAGAGAGCACGCCCTCCCGGGACGTAGATACCAGCCGAATCCATGGGGGTGATCTTCTCGCCGAGGATGGTGCCATCAGCTCGCGTGGTAAACCATGATTGCTTCAATTCGCGGGAGTGAAAGTCACGAATCTGACGGGCGGCCTGATCGAGAGCATCAAGAAAGCGCCGATCGACACACTCAGGTGCCCGATCGAGATCGTGTTGCGGCACGCGAAAATCCTTCACTTCCACGCCGTCAAACTTGGCAGAAAGCTCGCGTAGCGCCGCATCGCCCTCCTTACGCACGCGCTCCACAATGGCGGCGGCACCTTGCATGACGGATGAAGGAAGCACGCCTTGGCGGGTCAGCTGCCCTTCTGTCAGAGCCTCCCCTGGAGCTAGTTCCACGTATTTCATCTACTTCATTCCTTTCGCGTATTCGGCAAGGCGCGATGCAAGCGATCGCACCCGGGCATCGTTTCTTAAGGCGGCGGGACTCGCAAAGAAGCGCGCCGTACATTCCAGCACTTCATCAACCACCACCATATTATTCTCCCGCAATGTGGTTCCTGTAGCGGTGATATCCACAATACGATCGGAGAGACCCACAATGGGACCTAGTTCGATATTGCCGTGCAGCGGGATGATGTCCACCTGTTGACCGCGGCTTTCGTAGTAGGCACGCGTAATGCGCGGATATTTGGTGGATACGCGGATAGTGCCGCGCCAGGCATGCGCACGATCAGCCTTGCCGATGGCGGTCTCAGGCTCGGCAACTACAAAGCGGCATGCGCCATAGCCCATATCCACCAACTGGATGACTTTGAGACCGGCCTCGATGAGAGAATCGCGACCACACATGCCACAATCGGCTCCACCGTGCGCCACGAACGCCGGTGCATCGGTGGGACGTACGATAACGTAGTCCACACTGCCATCAGCTGAAGAAATGATCAGGCGGCGGCCTGGTTCACGCAGCTCAGACACGTCAAGCCCCACCGATTCAAGAGCCAGAACGGTATCCTTAAAAAGAGAGCCTTTGGGAACGGCTATGCGCAAAGGACGCGCCCCGTTTGCTCCGTGCGGTGCAGCGCTCACCCCGAAATCGACCACGCTCAGTGCGCACTCCAATCGCTCAAGCGAAAACGCCAGGCCCACGGCAGGCAAAGCCTCAAAGCCCAACCGTTCGAAAATCGAGTCATAACGCCCGCCCGAGGCGAGCGAATCGACCATATCAGCTCCGTAAGCCTTAAAGACGATGACCGTGTAATAGTCAAACGCAGCCATAATGGTAAAGTCGCACACCAGATGCTCGACAAAGCCTGCCGAGCACGCCGCCGTATAAAGCGTGCGCAAAGGAGCGGTCACGTTACACGACAGACCTACTGACATCATGAGATCGTCCACCTTATCAAGAGCCTCCAGTCCCCCGAAGATACGGGGCAAGGCCGAGATGGCCGCAGCAGAAGCATCGGAGATATGCCCGGCGTAACGGGCCCTCTCGATATAATCATCCAGACCTACGATGTCAGAATCATCAATAAAGCGTCGCACGAATGCCTTAAACTTTTCGTCGGGCGCACAAACGTCCAAAAGCGTTTGAAGGATGCGTACATCGCCGCATACGATACGCCATGAAGCGATGTCTAAACCTTCAAGCGTTTCCGCCAAAAGCGCAATCACCTCGGCATCAGCCCCAGCCGAAGGATCGCCAATCAGTTCAACGCCTACCTGCGTGAACTGACGGGGATCTCCCAGGCGCACCTGATCGCGCACGACCGGCGCGCTGTAGCGCAAACGAAAAGGGGCATCTTCGCGGTGGAAGCGGGTGGCCACCATGCGAGCTACCGACATAGTGATGTCGGGACGCAGAACCAACTGCTGCCCGGTCTGGTCGAACAGCTGAAAGGGCGTTTCCTCCAAATGCGCCCCACGACGGAACAGCTCGTGGTTTTCAAACAGAGGTGTTTCAACCGGCAGATATCCTCGCTCAGAAAAGCGCTCCTGCATCAGGTTGACGATTCGCTCCCGCTCTGCCGCCTCTTCGGGCAAAACGTCACGAAACCCTATCGGAGTCGCTCCAATCACGTATTTCTCCTCTCTTTTTGCAGAAAGGGTTCATGCTAGCACGCTTATACCGCAAGCGCACTACGCCAATGTTTGACCCTGAATGTGGCTCATCTTTTGGCAATGCCTTCTGTAAGACCCTGGTTACTAGGCGGCTCCCCTACAGACTGTCCAGATCGTAGGGTGTGGTCTGATACACATAGTAATTTAACCAATTGGTATAGAGGAGCTGACCTTCGGCGCGCCATGAAACGATTGGTGTCTTCGATGGATCATCGTCGGGGTAATAGTTCACGGGAATCTTGATGTCAAGACCCCGTTCCACATCGCGATCGTACTCCAATTTAAGGGTATCGCGATCGTACTCGGGATGCCCGAAGACAAAAAAGTGCCGAGAATCGGTACTTTTGGCAATTGAAGCACCGCATTCGTCGGAATAGGTAATTACCTCAAGTTTCTGGTTGGCCACGATATCCTCGTAACGCGTCTCCGAATGGCGCGAGTGCGGCATCATAGACACATCGTTAAAGCCGCGCACAAGCGGCGAGGAGGATTTGAGCAGGCGACTACTGAACACGCCAAAGCATTTCTCGTCAAGATTGTGCTTGGGCACTCCGTAGTGATGGTACAACGCCGCCTGCGCCCCCCAACACACGTGGAACACGCTGTGGACATTGGTAAGGGTCCAATTCATGATTTCAACCAGCTCCGGCCAATAATCCACCTCTTCAAAGTCAAACGTCTCCACCGGAGCACCCGTGATTATCATGCCGTCGTAGCGCTGGTTGCGCACCTCATCGAAGGTGCGGTAGAAGGTTTCCAAATGGTTGGCCGATGCGTTTTTGGCCTCATGGCTCAGAGTACGCAAAAGCTCCACCTCGATTTGCAGTGGCGTATTGGAGAGCTTGCGCATTATTTGCGTCTCGGTGACAACCTTGGTTGGCATGAGATTCAAAAGCAACACGCGCAAAGGACGGATGTCTTGGTGCAAAGCTCGATGCTCGGTCATAACGAAGATGTTTTCACCCTCAAGGATGGAGGTGGCGGGCAGAGCGTCGGGAATGCGGATGGGCATGCGAACTCCTTGTTACGTATTCATATTAATATTGGCAACGGTGGCCGTGCTAAAGACCTTGCGCACGAGGCCACCCGTCTATTGTACGGCAGACGAGGTGCTTACGAGATCATCCATCGCAACTCTTCCATCGATGAAGAGCTCTTCTCGCTTGCCGCTCGCTTACCTCTAGAGACCCTCTAGGAGCCTGACTTTTCGTCTTGGCTTTCCATGCCCACTGCTTCAATGTATCCAACGCGTAAATTGTCGCAATTACATGCTCGAACACTGCTTACGTGCTGATACATTTCGGCCGCCATCGGCTGGCCATAGGCTGTTGCGAAGGAGACAATGTGACGGGGCACATCCAAACCCGGATTTAGCCATAACATCTTCCAGATCACGATTGCCCCCATCCTCTCCTTTGTCGGCATGGGTGCTATTCTGTATCTGGTTCTGAGTAACTTCAGCCTGCTTGCCGGCTGCGAAAATATCGGTATCAACCTTTTTCTGGGCGGCTTCGTGGTCATCATTGGCATCGCCGGATACTTTGTCGCCCTCGCTAGAGATAGGAAGGAACGCCTTGTGGACCCCGTCTCCATTAATGCGGAAGCCTGAGACAGACGATCTCGAGGAACGCACGCGCTCCGGCCAGTTTGCCGGAGCCGTAGGTATCGCCTGTAACATAGCCTTGTGTCTTGGCAAGGGTGCCATTGGTCTCATCGCCGGATCGGTGTCCATCGTGGCTGATGCCCTGAATAATCTCTCCGACGCGGCAAGCAATGTGATCAGCCTTTTGGGCTTCAAGCTCGCCAGCCGCCCCGCCGACCCCGAGCATCCCTACGGCCACGGGCGCTACGAGTATCTCTCAGGGCTTGCCGTGGCGGTGATCATCGTGATCATAGGAGTGGAGCTGATCCACTCCTCCTTCGATAAGGCGCTCAACCCCTCCCCAATCGAGTTTAGTCCGGCTGTGGCGAGCGTGCTGGTGCTGTCCATCCTGGTAAAGCTCTGGATGGCTGCCTTCAATCGCACAATCGGACGGCGCATTTCGTCCACCGCACTTGAAGCCACTGCCACAGACTCCCGCAACGACGCGATATCCACCGCAGTGGTGCTCATATGCGCCATCATATCCACCCAAACGGGCCTTGATTTAGACGGATGGGCAGGCATGGCCGTAGGCGCGTTCATCGTATACAGCGGTGCGCAGTTGGTGCGCGATACCGTGAACCCGCTTTTGGGGCAGGCACCCGATCCTGCAACAGTCGAGCGTATCCAAAAAAAGATCCTGGGCTATCCCGGCGTTTTGGGGACGCACGACCTCATGGTGCACGACTACGGCCCCGGCAGACAGTTCGTAAGCGCACATGTGGAGATGGCGGCAGAGGCTGATCCTATGGAAAGCCATGACCTCATCGACAATATTGAACAGGATCTCAAACGCGAGGAAGGGTTTATCGTCACGCTACACTACGATCCCATCGTCACCGATGATCCCGAGGTCAAGGATCTGCGCAATCGCATTGATACGCTGGTAAGGAGTATTGATGACAGGCTTTCCATTCATGACCTTCGCACTGTGCCGGGACCCACACATACCAACGTGATTTTCGATTGTTTGAAACCGCCCGATTTCACCTTGAGCGATAGCGAGCTGAAATCACGCATCTCGAATCTGGTTCAATCGAGATTCCCTGATGCCGTATGCAAGATAACCGTGGATCAAAGCTATGTGAGTTCGGATCAGTGACGCTGAAAGTCGGCGGAGTGCGGCGCATAATGTGGAGGCAATGTGGAGGCGCTGCCGAGAATGCTGCGAGGTACTGTCGAAGATGCGCACCGGCGCCTCTGCGATAATGCTTCTGCGGTACGCTGCGCACGGGAGACTGCAGGTTGCAAGATCAAATTCGAGGTAACACAGCGGCGAAAACCGACAGATTGTGGGACGCGTTATGGAAGTGCAGCAGGACACGTACGTTTGCACCTCCGCAGTGATTTGAGATCATCGCGCGGGAGGGCGGTATCCATCTAATTGAGACGCTTCAAAACCAGATATGCGTTCATAGCATCGGTCTTTCCGTCCGCAAAAAAGCTATCAACTACTGTGGCTTCATCAGAGAGCGCGCAGGCCAGCTGTGCAATATCCTCATCAGAGAAGCTGTGGCAGTAGCGCCATGTGTCAGACATGTTCTTCCATCCCAGAAAATGATCCCCCGGTTCAAGATCTTCCGCCCGGAAGCTCCATCCAAGCTCGGGCATCTGCGCAAACGCACGCGCATCTGTCTCACGTACCTTTAAGCGCCTCGCTTTATCCCCAGCGAATCGCCACAACGACACCGCGACAATGCCGCCCGTGCACACCGAGCGCACAAGCGCCCTGAGCAATGCCACCCTGTTTTCAGCACCCGGGACGTGATGCATAAAACCAAAGCACACGGCAACATCGTGTGCCGCACAACCACATGTCGGTGCAAGACCTCCCGCGCCGTGGTCAAACAGACCCTGGAGAACATCGACATGACAAAAGGTCACACTCCCCCGCCCAATTTCACGCCCGGAGTTGTACTCACGCAGCGCATCCAAAACGAGTTCATCACATGAATCCAGTACAAGAGCACGAAAAGCTCCCGCATATTCACCGTCCAAGAAACGCTCAAAGCGCAGGTTCCCGCAGGCTACATCAAGCAGCGCAAGCAACGGTGCCTCTTTCGCCCTGTCGGAAGACAGCTCTTGTACACCGGCGAAGGACGCCGGAGGGCCAAAGCTGTCCAACACACGCTGCCAGCCCGACCACGGCAGCACACGTGTGGCCGAAAACGACGAAGCATGTTTGCGATAAAACTCGCTGTTCAGCGCACACAGCTCGCGCGCGACCGCCTGCCTCACAATTCCACCTCACAATTCCCGCCAAATAGCGATTCTCAATACTATAGAATCTCAGGGATGGAAGAAACCCTGCTCGACATACTTGATCTGCTGCGCGAAGAGGACGGTGCACTCAGCGCAAATGCCCTAAGCGGCATCATCCGCCACCACAACCGCAACGTAAGCGACAACTCCCGGCACGTATCCAAGAAAAAACTGCTTGATTTTTACTTCACCACAAAGGAGGGTGATTCTTCCCGTTGGAACTCCTGGAAGATAGATCCCGATCTCGAACAACGTCTGCTTGCCGGTTTGCGTCTCAAACCGCGCCGCACCGCATCAGGCGTTGCAACCGTCACGGCGATCACCTTACCTTACGGGTGCACGAGCACATGCCTCTATTGCCCCAATGATGTACGCATGCCCAAAAGCTACCTTGCCGATGAGCCAGCCTGTCAGCGGGCTGAGCGCGTGTGGTTCGACCCCTATCTGCAAGTGGCAGCCCGTATGCGCTCCCTTGTGCGCATGGGACATGTGACTGACAAAGTGGAACTTATCGTCTTGGGCGGCACCTGGGACGACTACCCCGAAGGCTACAGAATCTGGTTTGTCGCCGAACTTTTTCGCGCACTCAATGAGGCAGGTACCCCCTGTGCAGATGAACGGGTCGCGCAGCGTAAGGGGTTTTATGAAGCCTGCGGTGTCGAAAACGACCCCGAAGTGCTAAAACAGGCCGTAGGCGGCGTACAAGGTCGCGTTAGCCGAGGTGAGCTTTCCTTCAACCGAGCGATGGATGAGCTCTACACAAACAACCCTCACTGGCAGGCGGCCGCACGCATACAAGGAGCCACGATCGCCCAGGTCGAAAGCCTCCATGAGCAAAACGAAACGGCCGCACATCGCTGCGTAGGCTTAGTCATCGAGACGCGCCCCGACATGGTGACCTTTGAGAGTCTCATCCTCATGCGCCGACTAGGCTGCACGAAAATCCAGATGGGCGTACAAAGCCTAAATGATGCAGTATTGCGCGCTAACCGGCGCAAAACAAGCGTGGGTCGTATCGCGCACGCCTTTGCCCTCACACGCCTCTTCGGCTTCAAAACCCATGCGCACTTCATGACCAACCTCCTTACCGCTACACCCGAAGACGACCTAAGAGGATATAAGCGCCTGGTAGGTGAGGCCGCCTTTATGCCCGATGAGGTGAAAATGTACCCATGCGCGCTTATTGAGAACTCGGATCTGATGGAATGCTACAAAAGTGGCAGCTGGCAGCCCTACGGTGAGCAAACCCTCGTGGACATGCTGGCACGCGCTGTGCTTGCCACGCCCGCCTGGACGCGCATCTCGCGCATGATTCGTGATTTTTCTTCCACTGACATCGTAGCTGGCAACAAAAAGGTGAATCTGCGCGAAATGGTGGAGGCTCAAGCCGAACAACGCGCACAAGCCTTAGGGTGTTCCATCGAAGAGATTCGCCACCGCGAGATAAATGCACGTCCCACATGCGCAGAGGAACTTTCGTTAGAAGAGTTGGACTATAGCACCTCCACAGGACGCGAGGTATTTTTGCAATGGGTGACTTCAGAGGGTGCAATCGCCGGGTTTTTGCGGCTTTCGCTGCCCGATGCCACCAAAGCGTGTCTCACGCTACATGAGGCTGACGTGAATTTTCAGCAAGAAGATGCTAAGAGTAGCCCGTTTCCCGCCTGGTCCGGCGAGGCTATGATCCGCGAGGTGCACGTGTATGGATCGGTTGCCGCCCTGCATAGGATAGGCAGCGGAGCCCAGCATCTTGGTCTGGGAAAACAACTCGTAGAGCGCGCATGTCAAATCGCGCATGACGCGGGATATTCCCGCATCAACGTAATCAGCGCCATCGGCACGCGGGAATACTATCGCAGGTTAGGATTCTGCTGCGCCCACGCTGGTCTGTATCAGCAAAGGTGCCTCTGAAGCACTGTCACGCCGATTCCTTTTAGTCTGTCAATCCGCTGTTGTCCGATAAGTCAAGATGCTGGAAGATAGGTGTCGGAAAACCAAGTATCCGAAATAATCGAGTTGGAAGCGTGTCATTAGTTGGCACGCCGTTCTCTCACACCGTGTCATGCTCGGCACACCCATAGGAAGGGGCACAACACGATACCTCTGCAAAATAAAACTTGAAACCATTATCGACCATGAACTGGCAAAGAAGTCTAATACAAGCTCTCATCTCACGAAATCGAATCGAGTATGTCCAATGCTTCCTGCTTCCCACTTGCCCCGATTTTCTTATATAGATTACCCACATGGGTCGCAGCAGTACTCTTCGCGATATGAAGCTCTTTTGAAGCATATTCGACGCTTCTTCCCTGAGCGATGAACGAGAATAATTCCGCCTCTCTGTTGGTCAGGTGGAATTTCTCCATAGCATAGTCGATCTTTTCTTGAAGAGTCATGCCGCCTTCCTCGTACGCCGCACGAGGCTGCGGCACAACCCAGCGATACATGACGGGCGTCACAGCAATCACCATAATCACACAAATCAAAAATACGGCATTTGATTCTTGATTCATCCAGGCTTGGTTGTCGAGCATAGCCTTCGCAATCAATGTGCCCACCAGCAAGCCTATACGAAGCAGCAATTGCCCCAGCCCCAGAAACATCACCTTCAATCGGCCGAGATGACATGCCTCTCCGAATAGCGCGACAGTGATAAGCAGATCAAAAAGCGTATACCCCATGCACACGAAAAAATAACCAAGGTATTCGAGCTGAGCAGCGGAGAAAAGAAACAGACCAATCGAGGAAAAAGGCAGCACCAACAAAGCGGCAGCTTTGATGTCCGACACAGATGAACGAACAAAACCGGCGATAAGAATAGCCAGCGAGACAATGAGTGTTGCAATGAAAATGCATCTATTAACCTGTTCTGCGCTCATCGCCCCAAAGCCCAAAATGGCCAATTCCCTAACCAGCCGAAACATGGCACTAAACACGACCATCACGAGGCAAAAGCCCCAATACTGCCCTATCATTCCACGAACGCTCAAACTTCGAGAGTGGCTATCGCCGCAATCACGTCCATTGGGTCTTTTACGATACGTTGGCTCTTCCTCGCTCGCCACGCAGTAAACCAAGCACCCGCCCGCTCCCAATGGGAGCAATACCACGCTTATAGCCTCAAGCGTAGTATTGCTCCCATACAGCACGTAGTAAACAATCGCCGCCACAATCATACTGCCCGGAACCTCCCGAAGAATCGCAGGGAAATCCTTTCGGGAATAACAGTCGCTCCAGGAAATCATGAAGAAGGCACTTCCAGCAGACATGGCGACACACCCCGCAACAGAAAACCATTCGTTTGCGCTACAGATACACAACAACCAGCCAAGCGGCAAGACCACTGACGCGCCGATAATCGACTTTCGACCGCGAAATACATCAGGGCGAAAGGCTGCCAGAACAGCGAGACATACCAGGAACAACACTACCGAGACAATCGAATACAACCAAACCGACGATGAATAGCCAGCGACATCCTGTTTGAAAGTAATTTGCTCCAATATCACAAGGTTGACCCAGGAGCAAAACACCCCCCTACCAACGATTCTGAACAATGCCTTGTCCAGCCGTCCAATACGCTGCATCAAATTGCGAAAAAGAGTTCCCATTTGTCATCCTTCAAAAGATACTAGGCGATTTTAACGATGCTGCATTGAAAAGTAGGCACTTTTTTGAGGTTTGCAAGCACCCTCAATCGTTCCATTATGCATCAACGACGGCACAACAAGTGGAGCAGCAGCGATCGCTCTACCCACAAATGCCGAGACATAACCGAGAGGAGAATGAGGGGACATGGAAACACGCATTACTCGTAGAAATCTCTTGGGCGGAGCCGCACTTCTCGGTGCTGGTGCCGTCGCACTGGGGGCAGGAGCGCTGACGGGATGCTCTCCTTCCACCGGATCGACTTCAACGTCGGACTATGTAGTTGGATACGGGCAGATTGACTGGGACTACGAAACGGATTTGCTCGTCGTCGGTTCGGGAACAGTTTTGGGTGCCGCCATGAGCGCCCTAGACGAAGGCATCGATGTCATGGTGATAGAGAAAATGTCGACTGCCGGCGGCGACTGGGCAATCAACGGCGGCGTACTTTATGCGGGAGGAACCTCAGTCCAAAGCGAAAACAACGTCGTGGATGAACGTACCGGAGAAGAAGACACCATCGATTCCTGTTTCGATGACTGGATGATGCGATGCGATGGCGGGGCGAACGAAACCATTCTTCGACGTGTGATCGAAGATGCTCCGTCTGTCATAGACTATTTCACAGAAAAGGGTGTCACCTGGAGCGTTTATCAATCCGGCGAAGACCCCGTAGCACGCGGACATCAAAACGATAAGCATTCGGGATCTGAATACGTGCAAATCCTTTGCGAAGATATCGAAAGCAAGGGCGGAACAATTATCTACAACACGAAAGGAAAGAGGCTCCTCTTCAATACGGAAGGCAGAGTAGTCGGCATGGAATGCCGAGATATGAAGAACGGAAACGCCGTTTTCATCTACGCAAAGGCAGTCGACCTCGGCACAGGTGGCGCATCATACAACGAGGAGCTGATAGCCCGATACAACCCTCAATGCTACAACCTCGGAACGGTGAGTGGTTCTTGGGCTACCGGCGACGGGCTTATCATGGGTGCCGAGATCGGAGCCGCATTCTATGGATACAACGAGATGCGCCGACCGGGTGGAATGTGCGAATACTACACCCAAGCAGTACCTCAACTCGATGCCGATGTCGCCTACACGTTTGGGGCTCCCCACTCACTCATCTATGTCGGAACGGAGGGCAAGCGAGAATTCATGGAGTGTTCTGGAGACAAAAACACGTACGGAGACTCTTACTCCTCGCCCCAATTCGGCATCTTCGACCAATCGGAATATGAAAACGAGGATTTCACTGTCACTGTTTCTTTGTCGAAAGATGGCGTAGACACGATGATAGCCAATGGCGAAATCGCCAAGGCTGATTCCATCGAAGAGCTTGCAGACATGCTGTACATCGACAAGGAGAACCTGGTCGATACCATAGACCGCTTCAACCAGTTTGCAGAGTCCGGAATAGACGAAGATTGGGGAAGACCCGCTGAAACCATGCGGGCGATAGAAAACGCTCCCTACTACGCTTACAAAACACTGCCCATCGATAAAGACGTCAGTCTCAGTTTCGACATTACTGAAAGTTACGAAGTGCGGGACGCAGATGGAATTGTTTTTCCCGGCCTATATGCATCAGGGTCAAAGCTCATCAAAGGAAAGACCCTTGGCCCCGGTGCCGGATACCCAGGGAGCGGCTGCTATTGCATGTCCGGATACGTCTCAAGCCTATACGCAGGAAGAGCGGCAGCATCGTACATCAACGGACTAGGGTAGCCCTTTCAAATATGCCCAATCCCCTCCTGGGCAATCGAGTAGGAGGCGTGTCATTAGTTGGCGCGCCTCCTCTCACGCCACCGAACGTAGCGTTCGGCACACGGCGGATCTATTAACATGCACGTACCTGCTCATAGTATTCAGAGATGAAAAGATAACTCTTTCGTCTTTGCTAATGTGCGGCTTTTTCAAGCGAACACAGGAAGATATGCTTTGTGTACGCCGGTTATCTACGAGACGGCACACCAACGAACTGCGGAACTAGGCAGATTTCCCAAATGCGCAAGCTGATTGGCCCCCATGCAAATCGTCCACATGATGTGATAGAAATCAGGTCATGTCATACAATGGCAGGAATTTAGGTAGCCACCCCGCAACATCTATCCAATAGGCTTGCAAACGGAACCGTAATCACGGATGCCGACATTGACCGTATCTGCGGGAAGTTTGAGAATGAATCATGGGTCGGGAGGCCAGAGCGCATCCATATCAGACCCGCCGCCGCGACAGATGAACCGCTCGTAGCCGTCCCCGTGAAATTCCCTGCGTCTATGGTTGCTGTCATCGACATCAAAACCAAGAACCGCTCAGATTTTATACGCAAGGCGGTAGCAGCCTCATTGCAAGATCAACCACGTCCTCCTGGGTAATTAGGTATGCGGGAGCAGGGTCTCAACGGACATCGAGGTGTTGAGGCTCTCAAAGAGCCTCCTTTGCCCCTCGATGAGGTTGCAACACTCCCACCTCCCGCCGATCTTGTTAGCCTTGACCATCCGCGCCTCCAGCAGGCACTCATCTACCGACTTGCCCTTTCCGCGCCGCGCACGCCGGCAGCGCATTACATCGCGAACAGGCCGAACTGCTGAGCCACGTACGCTACGAGGATGACCGTCACCAGCACGGGCGCAATGTACTTAATCATGACCACCCATGCGCCCTCGAGCTTGAAGGGACTCGAGATCTTCACCTCATCGATGACAGTCTTCGGCTTGATGAGCCATCCGACGAACACGCAGGTGAGTAGCGCGGCGATGGGCATCATGACCGAGTTGGTGATGAAGTCGAAGAAATCGAGCAGCGTCGTGCCGGCGCCGAGCGGCTCTATGAACGCGAGCGCATTGTAGCCCGCGTTGATGAACAGACCCATGGCGGCGATGAAAGCGACCGACACGACGAACGAGCGCTTGCGCGACCAGCCCGTCGCGTCCGCCATGATCGACACGCACGTCTCGGTGAGCGAGATGGCGCTCGTCACTGCGGCGAAGAACACAAGCAGGAAGAATAGGAAGCCCACCACTGTGGCCGCCTCGCCCATGCCGGAAAACACCGTAGGAAGCGTGATGAACATAAGAGAGGGCCCCGCCTGAGTCGCCACCGCGTCCCCCGAACCCATCACCACAAACGCTGCCGGCACGATCATGAGGCCTGCCAAGAACGAGACGCCCAGGTCAAAACCGGCGATACGCGTCACGCCCTGCGGGATGCTCGTCTTCTTGCTGAGGTAGGAGCCGTACGTAATCATGATGCCCATCGCCAGAGAAAGGCTGTAGAACATCTGCCCGAGCGCGCTGATGACCAGTTCAGGTGAGAACTTGCTGAAATCGGGGAGCAAATAGTATGCCGCACCTTCGAGCGCACCTGGCTCGGCAAGCGTGTATATGGCGATGCCGACCGCCATCAGGATAAGCGCCGGCATCATTACGAGATTCACCTTCTCGATGCCGCTCTTCACGCCGAGCGCCACCACGCCCATCGCCGCCGCCATGAACACGAGCATCCACACGAAGCTCTCGATCTCGCCCGTAATGAAGCCGGAAAAGAACCCGCCGCCGTCGGCGAGAGCCGACGGCCCGATCGTCAGATAGGAGACCATGTACTTGGTAACCCATCCGCCAATGATGCAGTAGTACGGCACGATGATGAAGGGGATGGCCGAAGTGAGCACGCCAATGAACGCGTACTTCCTACCGAACGCCTTGAAGGCACCAATGGCCGAAAGCCCTGTCTTGCGCCCGATGGCCGTCTCGAGCAGAAGCATCGAGACGCCGAACGTGAACACGAGCAGAATGTAGACGAGCAGGAACGTGCCGCCACCGTACTTCGCCGCGAGGTACGGGAAGCGCCACAGGTTCCCGAGACCCACGGCCGAAGCCGCGCCCGCCAGTATGAACGCCCATTTGCCCGACCACGACGCACGGGAAGACTTGACCTTGCCCTGCTGCGCCGACTCCTCGGTTGCTAGTTTCTCCGTTGCCGCCATGTCTTCTCCTAATTCAGTCGCCCACCTGCGACACTACTGCCGCATACGCACCTTCGCCCCTCGCCGCGCCTCTGTCCTCGCGGCTGTGGTCGCGCTATTTTATCCAAGTCGCATCGTTTTGGAAATTCGATGAAGGCGAACGGTCGGACAAGGCGAGAACAGGCAGCCGAAAAGAGAACCACGCGGGCACAGTGCCCTCCGAGGCGATCCGGCGCGCGAAGGCTCGGCGCGACAAGAGAACCGCACGGGCGCAATGTCCTTCCAAAGAAAACAATGAGCAATTACTTTCGTCCGGCATCGGATCGCGGCTGCGAGGCGGCCCCGGAGGCCACCGTTACCAAAGATCCGTCGCCACCGGGCGCCTAAATTTCCACCTTTTTTGTCTGAATCTGATCGAGAGACTGGAAAAGGAAATCGCACTTTTGGGAGGAGGGGAGCTTCCTTCCCACACAGCACCAAGGCCTTCCGTCGAATCATATCTTCAAGGATTAGAGGGCACTTGATTGACTCTGCCGATCCGATAGCGTTGTTCGTATTGCTCACGAACTGATTGCTACTCCGTTCCAATCCTCTTCAATCTGTCAATCTGCTGTTGCAATCTGCTGTTATCCAATAAATCAGGGCGTTGGAAGGCAAGTCCCGAAAGCTCAAGTAACCCATGGAACAAAAGACCGGCTTGAAGCCGGTCTTTTCAGGTTGGATGAAGGGTATTACCTTCTCAAGTTGTACAAAGGGCTCGGATTCTAGCCGAGCAGTATTTCATACTCATGGCGGGATTCCATGCCCATGGCGGACAGAGGGCTCAGATCCTAGCCGAAGCGGTACTCCACACCCATGGTGGGCTGAGGGTTCTCCCACTTCTTGATGATGGTATCACCGCAGGCAACACGACAGGTACCACACTCCAAACAGCCTGCGTAGTCAAAGGATTTGCGGCCCTCCTCATCGCGCTTGTACAGCGCAGCCGGACACACCATGATGAGCTTGTCAAACTCATCATCGGAGGGCTCATCCACAAGCTCAATATGCGCGTTGGACTCATCGACCTCATACTTGTTCAGCGACAAGTACTCATCCACGTTGACGGTGAACTGAATGTCTCGACTCATAGGGCCTTCATTGCTCCCCTCACGTCCTTGAACAGGTT
>CAZLKG010000001.1:618-40202 GCA_964560045.1 uncultured Slackia sp. | reverse complement strand
CGGTCTGGCGGCATCATTTGGTCGTGGATCCATGACAACGCACTGGTGCGATTTTCAAAATGCCGATGTCATCATGAATATCGGATCTAACAGCGTCGAGAACCATCCTGTTAGTGCCAAATGGCTTCATCGTGCTCATGAGCGGGGAGCCAAGTGGATTGTGGTAGATCCTCGCTACACTCGTACGGCTGAGCAGGCCGATATCTACTGTCCCATCCGTCCTGGAACCGATATCGCTTTCTACGGCGGCATGTACAAGTACATCATCGAGAATCTCATTGAACCTAATCTCGATGCCTACCTTGCAGGCGAGGAAGTTGCCGACTATAACTTCAGCTATCTGCTCAATTACACCAACGCAAGCTATCTGCTCGATCCCGAGTACTCCTTTGATCCCGAGACGGGTCTATTCTCGGGTTGGGACGAGGAAAGCGGTTCCTACGACACGTCGTCGTGGCACTATCAGATCGAGTCTGAAGGCGAGTGGGACACCTCGGAAGGGGGCACGTACGCCTGGGCCGTAGCCGATGGCGTTCCGGAGTTCACCCCGCCGACAATCGAGACGCCGGCGCGCGACATGACTCTTCAGGATCCGATGTGCGTTTACCAGCAGTTCAAGACGCATTATTCACGCTACGACATAGATACCGTGTGCTCCATCTGCGGCATGGATAGCGAAACGCTCGAGTTGGTCTACTCAACCTTCACTTCCTCGGCGGCTCCCGAGAAGTCCGGCGTTATCTTATACGCGCTCGGTCAGACGCAGCACACCTACGGCGCGCAGAACACCCGCGCGATGAGCGTGCTCCAGTTGCTGTTGGGCAATGTTGGTGTTGCGGGTGGCGGCGTAGCGGCGCTGCGCGGCGAGCCCAACGTACAGGGTGCAACCGATATGGGAATGCTTGTTAATGAGCATCCTGCCTATTTGAAATGGCCAAACACAAGCGGTCGCTCGAGTCTGCGCAACTGGCTCGAGAGTGAGACCTATGCGTCGGGCTATTACACCAACAAGCCAAAGTTCCTCATCTCCAGCTTGAAGGAGTGGTGGGGCGATAACGCCACTGTGGACAACGACTACGGCTATGATTGGTGGCCGAAAGTCCCCGCCAACGATGTCTCGCACGTCTCCACCTTCGAGCTCATGAAGGAAGGGGTTGTCAAGGGCTACTTCAACTGGGGTATGAACCCCTGCCACTCCGCGCCGAACACCGGTAATGTCCGCCGATCCATGGCCAACCTTGATTGGCTTGTGGTTGTCGATCAGGTTGAGACAGAGGCAGCTTCTTTCTGGAAAGCACCGGACATGACCCCGGAGGAGATAGACACCGAGGTCTACTTCCTTCCCTGTGCGCTCATCTACGAGAAGCCGGGAACCATTGCGAACTCCGGTCGCTGGGTTCAATGGCGCTTTAAGGCCGTTGAGCCTTGGGGCGATTCCAAGCCCGACTTGGAGATTGCGGATCTGCTGTGGAAGGCCATCGTTGAGCTGTATGAGCAGGAAGGCGGCGCTAATCCCGAGCCTATCCTTAACGCTAAGTGGGATTACTACATCGACGGTAAGATCGATGCACGTTCGGTGGCCTGGGCACTCAACGGCTACACAATTGAAGGGTCGAGCTGCGAGGCGACGTCCGATGAGGCGCAAATAGACCTGCTTTCGGGCTACGCTAATCTGCAGGCTGACGGAACCACGGCGTGCGCGATGTGGATCTATTCGGGTTTTTGGACCAACAACGATGCTCCGCTCGACCCGGCAGAGCAGCCCATTGCGCGTCGCGACAATACCGACGAGAGCGGACTTGCGCTCTACTCCAATTGGGCCTACGCGTGGCCTAACAACCGTCGCATCCTCTACAACCGCGCATCTGCCGATCCTGAAGGCAAGCCGTGGAATTCCGATCGTACGCTTGTAGAGTGGACGGGCGAAGAATGGAATCTGGTAGATGCGGGCGACTTTACGTCGGCGACGGACGGCGTTCCGGTGCCCCCCAACAACAATGCCTTCTTCATGCTGTGGGAGCAAAACGCTCGTCTGGAGAGCTACGGCATGGTGGACGGCCCCCTGCCCGAGCATTATGAGCCCGTTGAGACTCCGCTGTCCGAGAACATCATGAACGGAGCGCTCAACAATCCGGTCTATCTGGGCAAGGATTTCGATTCTATCGAACAAGGCTCCGTGGAGGACTATCCCTTAGTCGCGACGACCGGCTCGGTCACCGAGATGTGGCAGACCGGCGGACAGACGCGTTCATGCCCGGCGCTTGTTGAGGCAATGCCGACGCAGTTCGTGGAAATCTCCGAAGAGCTGGCGGAGGAAAAAGGCATCTCCGGTGGCGACAAGGTGCGTGTGTGGAACAACCGCGGATCAGCTGTGGTAGATGCTGTTGTCACCAAGCGCTTAAAGCCGCTCACCGTAAACGGCCAGTCGCAGCATCAGGTATTCTTGACACACCATTACGGCTGGGCGGGTGTCTTTGGCGCAAGCGATAGCCTGGTCAATGATCTGACGCCCAACGTGGCCGATCCCAATTCGCAGACTCCAGAATACAAGGCGTTCCTTGTCAATATCGAGAAGGCATAAGGGGGTGTACTCAATGAGCGAAAAAGCAATTCTTTTTGACACATCCCGCTGTACGGGCTGTAAGGGTTGCCAGGTTGCCTGTAAGTGCTGGAACGATTTACCCTCACCTATCGGTCTCAACGAAAATGTATTTTCGGGCACCTATCAAAACCCGGCGGACTTGAACGGCCACACTCGCCTCGTGGTGACCTTTGAGGAGCACGAGGGGGGCTCGAAGGGTGTTATGTGGGCGATCGGGCGGCGCTCCTGTCAGCACTGCACCGATGCTCCCTGTGCCTCGGTGTGTCCGGCAGGCTGTCTGGTAAGAAACGAAGATAGCGGCATGGTTGAGGTCAACCAGGATAAGTGCATCGCCTGCCAGTACTGTTCAACGGCCTGCCCCTTCGACGTACCGCGCTACGATGGCATCCAAGGTGTCGTCAACAAGTGCACGGGATGCTCTGATCGCATTGAGCACGGACTCGCCCCTGCCTGCGTCACAACCTGCCAGCCGGAGGCCCTTCGCTTTGGGGATCGCGACGAAATGCTTGCGATAGCCGAAGAGCAGCTACAGCGTCTCAAGGATAATGGCTATGAGGACGCATGCATCTATGGCGCTGATGAAATGAGCGGTCTTCATGTGATCTCGGTTTTGAAATACGGTGTTGACCCTCACGGGTATGTAGAAAATCCGCAGGTCAGCCCTGTGACAACACTTACCAACATCATGAAGCCCGTTACCGGCGTGGTTACCGGTGTCGCAGTGGTTGGCTTTGCTGCTATGGCAGCGCTCGCCGCAGGCTACAAGCGCAGAACGCTTGCCTATAATCCCGAAACCGAAGACACGCTTGATATTAATACCGGTGAGGTAGTCAAGCACGGTGACGGACAGGATGAAGAATCGCTTGTCGAGCACTTGCAAGAAGCAGTTGAGGGATTTAAGGGAGGCCATCATGAATAATTCTGCAAACGTGACCTCCGCACAAAACATCTCCAATGAGGCGTTGTTAAAAGAGCATGAGGGCAAGGAAATCCGCATTAAGCGCAAATCATTTCAGGCTCGTATCACTCACGCTGTTAATTTTATCTGCGTTTTGTTGCTTACCCTAAGCGGCCTGTTTGTATTTGTACCGGCGCCCACAGCAATGCTTCCTGCACAAGTGGTGTTTACCTTTAGAATGGCACACCGCGTAATCGGCATGCTCTTCGTGCTCTTCCCGCTTGCCAGCGCGATTCTGGCACCCAAGGGCGTGATGCACATCTTCAAGAACCTCTTTGCTAAATGGGACTCCGATGACAAAAAATGGATGGCCCTGTTTATGCCTTACCTCTTTATGGCAAAGCATCTGCATATGCCTGATCAGAGCGAGGTTAAAAGCGGTCAGCGCTTCGCCGACGGTATGCTGTGGCTTGCCTGTGTTGTGATGGGTGTATCGGGTGTGTCCATGTTGTTGGGATCAACGGTATTTGACATGCCCGGCAATATCTACAGCGTGTTTTTGCTCATGCATGACATCGGATTTTTCATCATTGCGGTTTTTGGTCTGGCCCATATCTTCCTTGGCGCGGGTATCTTCCAGCCCTACCGGGGCACCCTGCGCATTATGTTCGGCGACGGCACCGTGTCCGAGTCCGATGCTCTGTACCACTGGGGGCATTGGGCGCGCAAGGAGATTGCCTCCGGCAAAAACCTTGTCGAAGCACAAAAGGACAATGCTTAGAGGTTTCTGTCACGCATATCGGCCTTTGTTTTCTTATAAGGCGCGATAAGCAAACGCACGATAGCTAAACCAGAAAGAGGCGAAGTCAAGCGACTTCGCCTCTTTGCGTGCAGCCTCTAAGCGGGCTGTGTGGGCTGTCGAATTACGTAATAGCCGGCATCTTCAACAGCGGATTCCACAGCGTTTTGCTCAATGGGATTTTTGCTCAAAACTACGGCCTTGCGCGAATCGAGATCGATGCGTGCCCACACCCCTGGGATGGCGTTTATTGAGTGTTCGACGGTTTGACGACAATGATCGCAGGTCATGCCGCCAACCGTGAGTTCAGTGCGATACGGATAGTGCGATTCGTCGGTATCCTCGACGGTGACAGCCTTGATCCGCTTACCCCTTGCTGTGCCCCCGCCGCCATGACAGGACGACGTTTTTCCGCCGAACACATTGACGGCATGCTTGAGAGCGAAAACAAACAACACCGCAATGACGGCGAGTACAATGATGGTCTGAGCGTTGATTCCCATATCCGACATACAACATTCCTCCTCACATGACTGAGCACGCACGTGCGCGCTCTCATTTTCCGGTGACTTTGTGTTTTTGGACGGCTGTATTCGTTGATCCTGCGGTATTGTAGCACTGTTCCAGTCTCTCGCTAAAAAGGAGAATTGGCGCTTTGGATCTGCGCGGGAGCTGTCTGTCCAATGCGATGCAAAACCATTTTGTCCGTTCACAGGCAAGGTTCATCGGATAAGGTTCACCGGACAGGGTTCGCCAGAAAAAGCCACTTTTATCTCCGTAGCCGAGAGTGCAAACGGTCACAGGAGTTAAGGAGACAATCATGAACGCCAAAATAGGAACGCTTCTTGTTGGTGCCGGATTCCTCTTGGGAACTGCCGGCATGAAGGCCCTCACGAGCCAGACGGCTAAGAAATGCTACGTGCGCGGTGTTGCCGGCGCGCTGCGCGTGAGGCAGGGCTATGAGCAAATCATAGAGCAGGCAAAGGCCGAGGTTGATGACATTGTGGCCGAGGCTGCCTATCTCAATGCCACCAGACCTTCTGAGGATGCCGGGGAGTCTGCGCAAGAGTCCTCAGACGATACTTCTGTTACTGCGTAGGAAGCGCCAGGCAATCTGCATGGAGTACGCAATCCATCATGAAATACCCGGTCGCCTTCGCGTAAAGCTGGCGGGTGTCGTGCCCGATTCCGATCTTGACGCGCTCATCAAGGTGGTTAGCTCCTGCTCCGATGTGACCAAAGTTCAAGTTTACGGACGCATCGGGCAGATGGCGGTCGAATACTCCGGAGGATGTAAAGGGCGCAATCGTGTACTCGCCCATCTCAGAGGTATCGATCGCACCGACATTGATCAGGCCAAGGCCGGATACGCCATGGCTCTTGCGCCGCGCACTCATGCCCTCATACTGAGGCTTGCGCGCCTTGTGGGTTCCTATGTCATCCGCCGCTGCTTTTTACCCACCTTCGTTCGCACGCTGCTTGCCCTCTACACATATCTTCCCTTCCTCAAAGTTGCCTGGCAGGCCATCCGTCGCAGACATCTGAGCGTTGCTGTGCTTGATGCCGCCGCTATCGGCATCTCATTTGTCAAGCGCGATCCCAAAACCGCCGGGCAGACCATGTTTCTTTTGAAGGTAGGTGAGGCGCTTGAGGACTACACGCGTGCTGCCTCCGAAAACGAGCTCATCAGTTCCCTTTTGAACGTTGCCGACAAAGCCCAAAAGGTCGAAGGTAACACCGAGATTGCGGTACCGGCGTCAAGCCTTGTCCAAGGCGATCTCGTAGCGGTACGCACGGGTTCTTCCATCTGCGTTGATGGTGTAGTGGTGAGCGGTACCGCGATGGTGAACCAGGCTACGCTCACCGGTGAGCCCCTTGCCGTGGAGCGCACAGTGGGTGATGACGTGTTCGCCGGAACCGTGGTGGAGGAGGGCGATATCTTGGTGCGCGTGCGCGCAAACACCAGCGAGACCAAACTGCGTTCCATCGTGTCACTGGTGAAAAAGGCTGACGATCTGAAATCCGAAACCCAATCGCGCATGGAGAGAGCGGCTGACCGCATTGTGCCGTGGAATTTTCTTCTTGCCGGCATCATAGCTCTGACCACGCGCAACTTGCAAAAGACCTCAGCTGCGCTCATGGTGGACTACTCCTGCGCCTTCAAGCTCACCGGATCCATCGCCGTCATGACCGCCATGAGCAACGCCGCCAAAGCGGGCATCGTAGTAAAAGGAGCTAAGTACTTCGAGGCGTTTGCCGAAGCCGACACCATTGTGTTTGACAAGACCGGTACACTTACCGAAGCAGTACCCAAGCTCGTGAAGATAGCGGCGCTCAACGGTTGGCCTGAGCGGGAAGTGCTGCGCTTTTCGGCATGTCTCGAAGAGCATTTTCCTCATCCCGTTGCCCGCGCTGTGGTGCGCGCAGCCCAAGAGAGGGGTCTCAGTCATCGTGAGCGTCATGCGTCCGTCGAATACATCGTAGCTCACGGTATCGCCTCATCGCTTGATGGCAAGCGCGTAGTCATAGGATCGCGTCACTTCGTGCTTGGAGATGAGGCGGCGGAGTTCAATGAAGAAGTCTTCTCGAAGTCTGAAGAGGATTTCGAAGGACTTTCACCTCTCTATCTTGCTGTAGACGGTCAGGTAGTAGGCGTGTTGGGCATCCAGGATCCCATTAAGTCTAACGCCGCTGCAACAATCGCCCAGCTCAAAGAGCTTGGGGTTAAGCGCGTGATCATGCTCACGGGTGATTCCCCGCGCGCAGCCTCGCGCATTGCTGCCGAGGTTGGTATCGACGAATGGCGAGCCGATATGCTCCCCGAAGACAAATACGCCTATCTTGAATCGCTTAAAGCGCAGGGCAGGCGTGTTGCCATGGTGGGGGATGGCGTGAACGATTCTCCCGCTCTCTCGATTGCTGATGTGGGTGTGGCCATGGGCCAGGGATCCGATATTGCCAAAGATGCAGGCGACATCGTGCTTTCCGGTACTGATCTCGCCTCACTTGTCGTCCTGCGCCGTTTGAGCAGCGGACTTGTGCGGCGTATGACCGGGTCGTATCGTACGGTCATCTCCATCAACTCCCTGCTTCTTGCGCTGGGAATCGGGGGTGTCATCACACCTCAGACGTCCTCGTTTCTGCACAACGCAAGTACCGTGGGCCTTTCGTTGGCTAACACGAAGCACTACATTTAGGATGCTGGGCGAAAAGAGGTACCACAAGGGGCTTTGCCCACGTTTAGGATGCCTGACGAAAAGATGAAAAGGCGAAAAGGTGTGCTGCGGAGGTCTTTACAACAAAGACCTCCGAGCTTTTCGCCTTAGTGTGCGAAAGGCCAGTCTGCCACTGTGCCTTTGTCCTGTATAAGATTCCTGCTTCTTCCTTGGCGGACGGCTTCGATCAGCGCAGGGAGTCGCGCAGTGCGGTGAGTTTTGCGCGCGTTGAGAAATCGATTCGCTCTGCCACGGTGTTTTTCACGGACGTTTCAGGAGAGGTGTCCATGCGCGACTCATGGGCATAGAGATTGACTGCTCGGCTGAAGTCGTTTGCGCTCATGCGATCCACACCTCCGCCAAACACTGTGTTTTGGATGGAGGCATCGCTTGTGACCACGAGGGTCTCCACACCGCGCTCGCGAGCGTCCCACGCCATCCTTTCGATAATCTTGTCGGCGGAATCTCCCGCTCGGGAAAAGACGATGCGAACCCCCGCAATTCGCTCTGAGGTGCCCTCAGAGTGTGTGTTGCCAGCGGCATCGAATACGATCACAGCATCAAAATCGTGACCGGCATAGGCCACCACGTCGTTTATCAGAGCCTCGCGCGCGCGGTTAAATGCGTCGTTGTCATAATCGGGGTTGGGGCCTGCCTCTGATCCGCGCTCTTTCAGTTCACGGTAGCGTGTTCCGCTGCGCAAGACGTTGTACCCATCAATCAAAAGGAGTCTTTTTCTCTGATTTGCCACAGCGTTTGTCCCTCTCATGGATGCTCATGGGTATCCCCGATCTCTTAAAGGCAAAATCTTGTTCCTCTTAGGCCCTCTCCGTGCATTGGCGCATCCATTCATACATGATGGCGGTGGCGGCTTGGGCCACGTTGAGTGAGTCTACTTTGCCTTTCCGGGGAAGCCTTGCTAAAAAGTCACACTCTTCCATCGTAAGACGAGAAAGCCCTTCGGCTTCATTGCCCATAGTCAACGCGATTCTGCCGTACAGCGGTACCTCCCACACGCTGTGTTGCGCATGCTCACTTGCACCGACGATCCAAAAGCCCTCTTTTTTCAGCTGCCTCATCACGGAGGCGAGATTTGCCACCTGAGCGATTTTGATATGGTTGACTGCACCCGATGAGCTTTTGTAGGTAGCGGCACTCACGCGCGCGGAGCGCTTGTTGGGAATCACGAGGCCGCTTGCGCCAACGAATTCAGCCGAACGGGCGATGGCACCGAGGTTGCCTGCGTCGGTCAGATGATCGAGCACCACAACAAGGGCTGCCCCTTCTTCCTCAGCGCGCTTGTTGGCATCAGTGATGATGTCAGTTATGTTTGCGTAGGAAAACGGGAGAGATTCTGCTATCACTCCCTGATGGCTGCCTCGCTCACTCAATCTGTCAAGCGCTTTGCGCGAAACCGTTTTTACCTCGACGTTACGCTGGTGTGCCTTGCGTAGGATATCTTTAACCTGGCCGTCTTGATGCACGTTGTCGGCCAAAAGCAGGCTTTTTAGCGGCACGCCGGTGCGCAAGGCCTCAATAACAGGGCGTTTGCCCTCAATACGATCTGTCATGTGATGAGGGCCTTTCTGGGTTTTCTCCACAGCTCCTTGTTTCTTCATGTTCGTAGGTTCATATCGACAGGCGTGGTTTTGCGGATCTCTCACACAAACCTGTAGGTTTGTGCCTTAGGCCCACTTCAAAAACGCGCGGTAGGCTTTTAGTACCTCGTAAAGGTCAGCTTTGTTGATGACCTCCCACGGGGCGTGCATGCTTAACACCGCCACGCCACAATCGATTACGTTCATTCCGTATTTGGCCAGGATATAGGCGATGGTACCACCGCCGCCTATATCCACCTTGCCAAGCTCAGCGGTCTGAAAGGCAGCATTACCCTTTTCCATGATGGCGCGAATCTTTGCCATGTATTCGGCGTTTGCGTCGTTGCTCCCGCTTTTGCCACGGCTGCCGGTGAACTTGTTAAACACCACGCCTCGTCCCAGATACGCTGCGTTCTTGGTTTCAAAGACGCTTGCGTATGAGGGGTCGAATCCGGCGCTCACGTCGCTGGAAAGCATGCTGGAGTTGGCAAGGCAGCGCCTCAGCGCCAAATCTCCCGCCTGTCCAGCGAGATCCATAATCTCAGCGATGGTGTTCTCAAAAAACATCGAGGTCATGCCCGTGGCACCGACGCTGCCGATCTCCTCTTTATCCACGAGGATGCAGACACCGGTCTTCTCCAAATCCTGCGCTTGAAGTTGAGCCACCAGGCTGGGGTAGGCGCACACGCGATCATCGTGGCCGTATCCCAAAATCATCGATGCGTCAAAGCCGCAGTCGCGTGCCGGACCGGCGGGCACCACTTCCAGCTCCGAAGACAAAAAATCGGCTTCTTCCATAGAGTACTTTTCGGTAAGTTTGGAAAGCAGAAGTGCCTTGACGGGTTCTTTGTCGGCGAGCTTTTCCAGCTCGGTCTTTTCATCCTCTGATGTGTCCTCGGCCTTTTTCATAGGGCGGCCTCCGGCCAGCACATCAAGCGCCTCTCCCTCAACCACCTCAGAGGCTTTTTTCTGCATCTGTTCACCGGCAAGATGGATCAGCAGGTCGGTGACACAGAACACAGGATCGCCCTCATCTTCGCCCACGTTTACCTGTTCCACCACACCATCTTTCTTGGCTATCACTCCATGGATGGCAAGTGGCAGCGTGACCCACTGGTATTTTTTGACACCGCCGTAGTAGTGTGTGTCGAGTAGAGCTAGATCACCCGACTCATAGAGGGGGTTCTGTTTGATATCCAAGCGCGGGCTGTCAACATGAGCTCCTAAGATGTTTAGACCGTCCTCCAAGGGGCGCGAACCGATGTGTGCTAAAACGACGCTCTTTCCGTAGCTTTCGGCATATACCTTGTCGCCCGCTTTAAGCGTGTTGCCAAAGGCACGGGCTTCATCAATTGAGATATATCCGGATGCGCGCGCCATGGATATGGCGGTGGATACACATTCGCGTTCGGTTTTGTTCTTGCTGATGAAGTGGCGGTAATCGGCGGCAAAGGACTCGAGTTCTTCCAGCGCTTCCGCGTCATAGGAGTTCCATGCGTTCGGGTGTTCCATAAGTGATCCTCTCTTCCGTAGCTCATGCGTTGCTGCGTAGCCTGTAGCTCATGTGTTGCCGTGGGGCAGAGATTTATCACGTTGGCTTTGGCAGCGGTGGTCTTTGTGTCTGAGCAATGGAGCGCATGGTAGCATGGCAGCAGGTATCGGGGGCAAACGAGGGCTTCGTGTGGAGTTCGCTTCATATTCGTCTGGGAATCAAGCGAAGTTGTGGTGGTTGTGTGCCGCAAAACAGAATCCCTCCTTTGATTTTATTGGGTCGCATAGTTGTACAAAACGATGCGGCTTATAATGCTCTCTCACCGCTTTGCGTAGGGAATGCAGATATGACGTGTTGTGAAGGAGTAGCCACATGGCGTTTTACTACGAAGAGCCCTCTCGCACCTTCAACGAGTATCTGTTGATTCCCGGTCACACGCCGGCGGGTTGCATTCCTGCCGAGGTCAGCTTGAAAACGCCGCTTGTTCGCTATCGTAAGGGCGAGGAGGATTGCCCCTTGTCGCTCAACGTCCCCATGGTGTCGGCCATTATGGCTGCCGTGTCGGATGACCGCATGGCCGTGGCGCTTGCGACTGAGGGTGGCTTGTCGTTTATCTATGGCAACCAGACCATTGAGGATGAGGCCGCAATGGTCTGTCGCGTCAAACAGTACAAGGCGGGCTTTGTGGTGAGCGATGCCACGCTTTCGCCTGACATGACGCTTGGGCAGGTGCTCGAACTCAAGGAAAAAACGGGGCACTCCACCATGCCTGTGACTGCCGGTGCAAGTCCTAACGGCAGGCTCCTTGGCGTGGTAACCGAACGCGACTATCGTTTGTCTCGCATGTCGCTGAACGAGAAGGTAGCAGGCTTCATGACCCCGCGAGAGAAGTTAATCGTAGCCCCTGCCGATACTTCGCTCTCTGAAGCCAATGACATTATCTGGGAGCACAAGCTCAACAGCCTACCCCTGGTGGATGGGGATGACTGCCTCGCCTACCTGGTGTTTCGTAAGGACTATGACTCTCACAAAGAAAACCCACTGGAGATGCTTGACCGCGAGAAGCGCTACATGGTGGGCGCAGGCATCAACTCTCGCGATTACGCCGAGCGCGTTCCCGCCCTCGCTAAAGCAGGGGCCGATGTGTTGTGCATCGATTCTTCCGAAGGCTTTTACGATTGGCAGAAGATGACTATCGAATGGGTGCGTGAGCGCTACGGCGATTCCGTCAAAGTGGGCGCAGGCAACGTGGTCGATCGCGAAGGTTTTCGCTTTTTGGCCGATTGCGGTGCCGACTTTGTGAAGGTGGGCATCGGCGGCGGATCTATATGCATCACCCGCGAAACCAAGGGCATTGGCCGTGGCCAGGCCACGGCTGTCATTGAGGTTGCTAAAGCCCGAGATGAATACTTTGAGCAGACAGGTGTCTATGTACCCATCTGCTCCGATGGCGGCATCGTCTACGATCATCACATTTCGATTGCGCTTGCCATGGGCGCTGACTTTGTTATGTTGGGCCGCTACTTTGCCCGCTTCGATGAGAGCCCTTCGGCCAAGGTCATGGTGAACGGACAATACATGAAGGAGTATTGGGGTGAGGGATCGGCCCGTGCTCGCAATTGGGGCCGCTATGATCTGGGAGGTGGGAGAACGCTGTCCTTTGAAGAGGGAGTGGATTCCTACGTTCCCTACGCTGGAAGTCTGAAGGACAACATGGCCGTCACCTTACTCAAGGTTAAGTCAACCATGTGCAATTGTGGCGCGCTCACCATTCCCGAGTTTCGCGACAAGGCGAAACTCACGGTGGTTTCCTCCACCTCCATCGTGGAAGGCGGTGCGCATGATGTACTGTTGAAGGACAAAACCCCGTATGCGACTACTGCGCGCTGAGCTGTCTTGAGTGGATCGGCTACTATACTGATGCGTTTGTGAGGTGTATGCTTTAGATGCTCGGTTTTTGGTTTTCGAGGGAAGATGTTCGTATCAAAGCCTTGGAAAACATATCTAAGATGCTGATGGCGTGTGTGTTGGCCGCGTCTCTTGCTGCTCCGGTTGTTCCGCTGGGCTCAGCCTGGGCGGATGAGGTAAGTGAGGCCACGGCGGCTCTTGAAGAGGCGGAAGCGCGCATGGAGCAGATCGCCGAGGAATATGCAAACCTAGCGGCTCAGATTGAAGATCTTCAGGCTCAAATCGATGAGGCCGCCGAAGGCGTTATGGACGCGCAGAGTGCCGTCCAGGAGGGTCGCGACAAGCTCGGCGAGATGGTCTTATACGAATATAAGACCGGTGGAATTTCCATTCTTAAAGTCCTTTTCGGATCGCAAAATCTAGGGGAACTCATTGATAATCTGCACTACATTGAGTCCGTCCAAGAGGCTCAGGCACGGGTTATTGAGGAGCAGAAGCAGCGAGAACAGGAATTGTCCGATGCACTTGACGATCTGAATGCAAAGAAAGACTCTCAGATGGCAGCCTTAGAGGAGGCCGAAGCGAAGAATCGGGAAGCTGCCGAACTAGTGAGCAACGCCCAAGCCCAGCTTGAACAGGCAGAGGCCGATGCCGAAGCGGAGCGTTTGGCCGCGTTGCAGAAGGCGGCTGAAGAGCTTGCTGCTGCTCAGGCGGAGGCTGCTGCTGCACAGGAGACACCCACGTCCGAATCCTCCGATTCTTCAGGGGTCGACGATTCGGCGAGTGGGTCTTCTGATTCGTCATCATCCGGTAGTGGATCGGCGAGTGGGTCTAGCGGCGAATCATCGTCAAGCGAGAATACCTCGACAGAGATTGGTTCCGGTTGGAAGACGGGCCTTGCCTCAGCATACGGCACTGAGGCAGATGGTACGCTTGGTGCAAGCACGGCTGCGGGTGCTACGGTTACAGAGACATCTATGGGTGTGGCGATTCCCATGTCGTGGCCCAACTACCGTTCGTATTTCGGTCGAAGCGTGGAAATCAGTTACGGCGGGCGCACCGTCGTAGCTGTGGTGAACGACTGCGGTGGTTTGGATGGCGGCTCCCGTGCGCTCGATCTGCAGCCCGGCGTGTGTAAAGCGCTTGGTTTCAGCTCTCCTGACGCGTGGGGCGTGCGCGAAGTGAGCTACCGGTTTTTGTGATGGGCTTCAAGCAATCGGGAACGCGTACGGCGATCGATGAAGATCGCACTTAAAGAGGTTTGATGAGGACGCTTGAGGAGATAATTGCCACCGGTAATTGCCCTCGCGTCCATGGCATTTAGGTACCATTGAAACGCGGTATAGACTCGTGCTACATTTGTAGGCGGGGGAGCGATAAATCGTTCGGAAAGGAGACGTCTTATGCCCGCATTTCCAAATCCTTTTGCGGCCAACGTGGAAAGAAAAATGTCAAATTCCGAGCTCATGCAGGCTATTCGCCATGATATAGCCGGGGAGCTGGAAGCGATTTTTCTCTACGACGCGCATTGCCAGGCAACTGACGATCCGGCGGCCAAAGCAGTTCTTGCCGATATCCGAGATGAAGAGAAAGTTCACGTTGGCGAGTTGATCACGCTCATGCGTCATCTTGATCCCAAAGAAGCTGCCCTCTTCCTTGAAGGGGAAGGCGAAGTGAACGAAACGCTCGAGGCGCTGGGAATTGTAAAGAAGGAGACATCCACCTCTTCTGCAACGGTGGGCAGTCTTTTGGATGAGTAGGATGAGGTGAAAATATGGATTATCTGGCGAGAGGCGATGCGCCGATTTCTGAAGAGCTGTGGGATCGGATTGACTCTGCCGTAGTCGAGAGCGCGAAGCAGCATATGGTTTGCCGCCGCTTTCTTCCCATCTTCGGCCCTCTAGGTGCCGGAACGTCTCATGTGGCGGTAGATCGTACGACTAAAGAGGAGGTCTTCGACAACAACGTCGGGCGGATTGCCGGTCGCAGTCTGGTGGAGCTGCCCCTGCTTTATCAGGATTTCACCCTGCTTTGGCGCGATATTGCCGAGGCGGAAAAAAATGGCCATCCCGTGGATCTTTCGGTGGCGGCAACTGCAGCTCAGATGAGCGCGCGCCAAGAAGATGAGCTATTCCTGTTCGGCAACGCAGCACTGGGGACGGAGGGGCTGTTCACGGCGGCTGGTGCCCATACGCTCAAACGCGGCGACTGGTCTGCCGGAGAGAACGCCTATGCCGATGTTGCACAGGCTGTAGCCTATTTCCTCAGCAATAGCATGCTGGGGCACTATGCATTGGTTGTCAGTCCGGATGTCTATATGCAGCTGCAGCGCTTGCAGCCGAATGTGGGCTTGTTGGAAATAGACCGCATTAAGACCCTGATAAGTGGTCGTGTGTATGCCGTAGGTGCCTTTGGTCTGGGCAAAGCAGCGCTAGTTTGTGCAGACTCTCGATATATGGATATTGCCATAGGTATGGATCTTTCCGTTGGCTATCTCGGACAGTCCGACTTGAATCATCCCTTCCGCATCATGGAAACTGTGGCGCTGCGCATTAAGGAGCCTGGAGCCATCGTCATATTCGAATAGTCTCAAAAAGCGCCTTCGAGAGCACTCTGGGCGCATATTTTTCCGTTTTTGGGTTTGACCGCCACGGTGTGGCCTCTCATCTGGTGAACCGGAGGCTACCTCGTGGCGCTTTGCTTTCTCGTTTCTCAGACCAAAAAGATGCTTCTTTGAGCTGTGGAGCTTTCCGCAGAGTATGCCAAGGCGGCCTCGGAAGGAGTTCGCAAACGACAAACTCGCCGTATAATGACTCAATTCGCGTTTGAGTTGCACCTTGCCGATATGCACGGAGGAATAATGAAAGAGTACAACCCCCACGAAATCGAGCTACGCTGGCAGAAGGTTTGGGAAGAGACCGAGCAGTACAAGATGGAAGGCGACCCCTCCAGACCCAAAAAATACGTGCTTGAAATGTTCCCATACCCTTCGGGAGATCCGCATATGGGCCACGCGCGCAACTATGCCATTGGTGATGTAATTGCGCGCTACAGCAAGATGCGCGGCTTTGATGTGCTGCACCCCATGGGCTGGGACGCCTTTGGCCTGCCGGCTGAAAACGCCGCCATCAAGCATAAGGGTCATCCTGCTACATGGACTTATGACAATATTGAAGCGCAACGTACGGTGTTTAAGCGCATGGGTTTGTCCTATGACTGGGATCGCACGGTGCGTACCTGCGACAAGGAATACTACCGCTGGGGTCAATGGATTTTCCTTAAGATGTGGGATATGGGCCTGGTGGAGCGTCGCAGTAGTCCGGTGAATTGGTGTGAATCGTGTGATACGGTGCTTGCCAATGAGCAGGTGGTCGAGGGCGCATGTTGGCGCTGTGGAACCCTTGTGGAGCGCCGCGAACTGGAACAATGGTATTTCAAGATCACTAACTACGCCCAAGAGCTGTTGGATGACTTGGACAAACTCGAGGACTGGCCCGAGCGCGTCAAGCAGATGCAGGCTAACTGGATTGGTCGCTCGGAGGGTGCCGAGGTTGATTTCATCCTCTGCGACAAGGATGGCAATGCCCCCTCCAATCCTAGCGAAGAAGATATCATCGGCGTGTTCACTACGCGTGCGGACACGCTCTTTGGCTGCACCTTCTTCGTACTTGCCCCGGAATATCCGGGTCTGAAAGAACTCGTTGCCGGATCAGAGCAAGAGGCCGAGGTGCTGGAGCTCATCGCTGCGTCCGAAAAAGTGAGCTCGGTGGAGCGCTCCCGGGGCGATCGCGAGAAGCATGGTGTATTTATCGGTCGCTACGTGGTCAATCCCGTCAACGGACAGAAGGTTCCCGTCTGGGTGGCCGACTACGTGGTGGCCGACTACGGTACCGGAGCCGTGATGGCCGTGCCCTGTGGCGATCAGCGCGACTTTGAGTTTGCCCGCAAATACGATCTGCCTATCGTTCCCATTATTCTCATGGAAGATGAGATTACGGCCATGATGGAAGAATCCGGCCAGGCGCGTGATGAGGTGATTACCCAGTTCAGCGCACAGACTGTAGATTGGCCTGAGGCCCATATGGCCGAAGGGGTGCTTGTGCAGTCGGGCAGATACACCGGCATGGCCGGTGGCAAGTACTCTGAGGGTGAGGCTGCCATCGTTGCCGACCTGGAGGCTGCGGGCCTTGGTAGGCGCAAGGTTGAGTTTCGCCTGCGAGACTGGCTTATAAGCCGCCAACGCTATTGGGGCAATCCCATTCCCGCCATCTACTGTGATGATTGCGGCATCGTAGCTGTGCCCTACGAGGACTTACCGGTTGAGCTGCCCATGGATTTAGACATTACTAAAGGTGAGCAGCTGGCGGATCATGCGGAGTTTGTGGAGTGTAGTTGTCCCCAATGCGGCAAACCCGCCCGCCGTGAGACCGACACTATGGATACGTTCACTTGTTCGAGCTGGTATTTTCTGCGTTACTGCGATCCTCACAATGACACGATGCCATTTGGCCGCGAACTTGCGGATCGCTATATGCCGGTGGATCGCTATATCGGTGGCATTGAACACGCCATTATGCATCTGCTCTACTCGCGCTTTTTCACCAAGGTGATGCGAGATGCGGGTATGCTCGATTTTGGAGAGCCGTTTGTCGATTTGCTGTGTCAGGGTATGGTGAAGGATGAGCATGGCGATACCATGTCCAAATCCAAGGGCAACGTGGTATCACCCGTGGAGATGATGGAGGCGTACGGGGCAGACGCCGTGCGCACCTACATTCTCTTTATGGCTCCGCCCGAAAAAGATCTTGATTGGAATGAGGCGGGTTTGGGAGGTATTCACCGCTTCCTCAACCGCGTGTGGCGTGCCGTACACGACCTGGTAGGCAAGGCCGGTGAAGAGACCTTGTATCAGGAGGGTTCCACCGAAGCGCAAGTAGCTAAAGCGGCAAAGGTACTGCTACGTGAACGCCATCGCGTGGTGGATAAGGCCACCGCCGATTTCGAACGTAACAACTTCAACACTGCTATCGCTGCGATGATGGAGCTGGCCAATGCCGCAGGCGACTATCTGCGCAAGACTTCTCCCGAAGCGCGTGATGTCGCGCTTGGCCGCGATGTTGCTGAAACTTTGGTCAAGCTGCTCTCGCCCATGGCGGCGCACATGACCGAAGAGCTGTGGCGCACCGTCCTTGGCCATGAGGATAGCGTGCATGCGCAAGGATGGCCTACCTTTGATCCCAAGAAGGCCATCGCCGATGTGGTGGAGCTTGCGGTGCAGGTCAACGGTAAGGTGAAAGCTCATATCACGGTGGATTCCGATGCGGGAGAAGACCTTGTGTCCGCAGAAGCGCGGCGTGCGGTAGCCACCGCCATCAAAGATAGAGTCGTAGTCAAACAGATCGTCATTCCCGGGCGTCTGGTGAATATCGTCGTGAAATAGGTACTCTCATACATGTTCGCTTCGTTGCATCTTGAAATATCTAAGGGTGCGCCGCCTGGGCGGTGTTGGATTGCGGAGCTGTCATGGCAAAGAGATGGTGAGGAGAGGTTAGGTACATGGGGGCAAACGCGTGATTCGCACCGTTCTCAAAAGCATCGCAAGCATGCTCGTAGTAGCGTTGCTTGTCGTTGTGGGCATCAACGTGTGGATGGTGCTGTCAGTTAAGCCCTACATCGAAACGTCTGCCTCCGAAGCGGCGGAATCCGGGCAGACTTACGATTGCATCATCGTGCTTGGTGCGAGCGTGTATGCTGATGGAACCCTTTCCTCGATCTTGCAAAGCCGTGTGGATGCCGCCATCGAGCTTTACGAGCGGGGCGTAGCACCGGTCATCATCATGTCAGGCGATGGACGCGCCTCGAATTATGATGAACCCACAACCATGAAGGAATACGCCATAGCCCAGGGTGTGCCCTCCGATGCGATCTATTGCGATCCCGGCGGATATCACACCTATGACTCCATGTGGCGTGCGAAAAACGTCTTTGGCGCCCAAACCGCCGTCGTGACAACGCAGGAATACCATCTCTTTCGTGCGGTGTACGATGCGCGTGGCGTGGGACTTGATGCCGTGGGAGTGGTGAGCGATACGGATGCGTACGAGGATCAGCTTTGGTATGATTTTCGGGAATTCGCCGGTCGTGTCCAGGACTTTTTCAACGTTATGCTCGATGCGGATCCCGACAATCCCTACGTGGCTATAGGGGTATAGCTTCCTTGAGAACAGGAATGCGAAGTTTTGTCTCCGAATGCCTGCGTTTTCGGTTTGCTCAGATATTCGTTTTGCAAAAACCAAGGCGGTTGACTGGAGGCATTCAAGACCTCGACGATGTTCTTTCTGCTCCCTGGTAGAAGATGGCGCATTGCACATATATTGCGATTTGTGTTAATTTTGCGCCGGTTCTGCCTTAACAAAACGAAGATTTTTGGATAATGTCTTAAAGTCAGGTAACGGTTTGGCTACAGCTTCCCGATGATGCCATCCTGTGTCTCTGCCCTAACGCTATCATGACCTCGGTATTTGGTCCGAAATCCGCAATCCCTCCCGCATGTTTCTGCATGTGGGATCCCCTGCCGCGTCCGACGCTCTTTCGATTCTGTCGGCTCCGCGGAACGGTTGCTGCAAGAGCACCCTCCTGTCGCGTTCTCCCGTTCCGCCTTGAAGACCTGCGCTTTGGCATCTTTCAAGCTCGGTATGCGGCGATGCGGCGTTTTGCTACCAGTGCGTTTGCGCTGGTAGCGCATCGCTGTGCCCATCGTCCATATGATCAGGAGAAAGGATGGTGCGCCCATGGAGTGGCACGAAGAAATGAGGCAGTGCGCGAGAACCTTCGACGATCTCGTGAAACACGGGGCATTCTCAGAAGAAGATCGCGCCCAAATCGAGCCGATACTAGAGCGGGCTCCCATGGCCGTACCGCCGTACTATCTCTCGCTCATTGATTTTTCTGATCCTGACGATCCCATTCGCAAGCTGGCGATCCCTTCCGTTTTGGAGGCGAACCGCGAAGGCCGTCTTGATACCTCAGGTGAGGCGAGTAACACCGTGCTGCCCGGTCTGCAGCACAAGTACCGCGAAACCACAATGATGCTTTCCACCAATGCGTGCGCCATGTATTGCAGGCACTGCTTCCGCAAGCGCTTGGTCGGACTTGATGACAAGCCTGACATGAGTGGATGCGTGCATGACATACAGGCGGTTCGCGCGTACTTAGAAGAGCATCCCGAGGTCACGAACGTGCTCGTGAGTGGTGGTGACGCACTGCTTGACACCAACGAGCGCGTGCGTGAGATATTGGAGACCCTAGCCGGTATCGACTCACTTGATTTCATCCGCATTGCCACGCGCGTGCCGGTGTCGTTGCCGCAGCGCATCACTACCGACGATGATCTCGTGAGCATTTTGGGAGAGGTAACCAAGCGCAAACAGCTTTTCATGGTCACGCAGTTCGATCATCCCCGCGAGATCACGCCTGAGTCTGTCGAGGCTGTTCGAAAGGTGCTTTCACTGGGTATTCCCGTCCGCAATCAGACGGTGCTTTTGCGCGGGGTTAATGCCGATGTCGAAATCCTGGCAAAACTGCTTAAAGACCTTACCGCAATAGGCGTGGAGCCTTACTACGTCTTCCAGTGTCGTCCGGTGACGGGTGTAAAAACTCAGTTCCAGGTGCCGTTGCGTGAGGGCGTACGTATCGTGGAGGGCGCTAAGGCGCAACAAAACGGTTTTGGTAAAGCATTTAAGTACTCCCTGTCGCACATAACGGGCAAGATAGAAATCTTAGGGGATCTGCCCGATGGGCGTATGGTCTTCAAATACCACGAAGCAAAAAACCGAGACGATCTAGGCCGCATTTTCATAAAGGATGTAGACCCTGATCAAGCCTGGTTTGAAGACGATGAAAAGCTGTGACATTTCGGTGGCCTAGCCCGCCTACATCCGTCCGCTCATCCACAGCCCCCAGGCGTCCGTTGTTTCGATTCGCGCCAGCGTGCTATACTGTCCGCCGCCGTTCGCTTTAGCGTGCTAAAGCGAACACGATCGAATCCTGCCAAAAAGCACTCGACCTTAGGATGGCGGGGGCAAGATAGCGAGAAAGATGGGGATGATATGGCCAAAAAGTTCAAGATTCTTATTGCATTCGTCGCGGTGTTTGCGCTGTGTGGCGCGCTTTTAGTCGGCTGCTCCGACACCGGTCAGTCTCAGACATCCGATGATGCCCAAAGCTCTGCCACCGATCCTTCGACGCTCACCACGCTTGTTGTGGGCTTTGATCAGTCCTATCCGCCTTATGGCTTTGTGGGAGATGATGGCGAGTACACCGGCTTCGATCTGGACCTTGCTGCTGAGGTATGTGGGCGCAATGGATGGGAGTTGCAGCTTGAGCCCATCGACTGGGATGCCAAGGATACGCTGCTCAATGGCGGAGCTATCACCTGTATCTGGAACGGTTTTACTATGGAAGGTCGAGAGGATGACTATACCTTCTCCGAGCCTTATATGCTCAACGAACAGGTCGTGGTAGTAAAGGCCGACAGCGGTATCTCCAGCTTTGACGATCTTGCCGGTGCCACCGTGATCACGCAGGTTGATTCCGCTGCGCTCGATGTGCTTGAGGGTGATCAAGCTGATCTCGCTGCCACATTTGCTAGCCTTGACACCATCGGCGATTACAACACCGCCTTCATGCAGCTGGAGTCCGGTTCTGTGACCGCTGTGGCGTGTGATCTATCCATCGCTCAATACCAGATGGCAGCCAATCCTGATGTCTATGTGATGCTTGATGAGGCTCTGTCCTCTGAGCATTATGCCGTGGGCTTCAGGCTAAGTGACACCGAGCTTGCTGAGGTTGTGACCCAGACGCTACGCGAGATGGTAGCTGATGGTACGGTCGAAGAGCTGTGCGACAAGTATGCCGACTACGGCCTGACCTACGACAACTGGATACTGTCGTAGCGCAGCAAAGAGATTCAGGCGCACCGCCTGTAAGAGTTTGTAGGAATTGATCAAATCGCGGAAGGGATGCCTTCCGCGATTTGCACGATTGGGGGATATCGTTGGCGGCGTGCGCCCGTCAAAGAATTTCACCCTCAGCGCTGCGACGTGGATGCGCAAACGCATCTGAGAGGGGGCATCTGTGGAGCTAACTACCATGTTGGCGATGCTGGGCTCAGGGTTTCTGGTAACGCTGCAGATCTTCTTTCTCACGCTCATCGGTGCACTGCCTCTAGGCATTGTGGTAGCGCTGGGGCGCATGAGCCGCTTCAAGCTGCTTGCGCTTGTTGTGCGCTTCTATATCTCGGTCATGCGGGGCACGCCACTGATGCTACAGATGTTTGCCATCTATTTCGCCCCGTATTACGTGTTTGGAATAGACCTGAATACCGACTCCAAATTCAATGCCACTATCACCGCATTTATCATCAATTATGCGGCGTATTTCGGCGAGATCTATCGAAGCGGCATCCAATCCATTCCGCGTGGTCAATACGAGGCGGCACAGGTGCTTGGTTACTCGCGTGCGCAGACTTTCCTTAAAATCGTGCTTCCGCAGGTTATCAAGCGTATTCTCCCGGCCATGGGCAACGAAATCATAACCCTAGTGAAAGACACCTCTTTGGCATTTGCCATCGGTGTGGCTGAGATGTTCAGCACTGCTCGCGCCCTCGTGGCATCACAGGTAAGCATGGTGCCCTTTGCCATTGCTGCGGCGTTTTACTGGGTGTTCAACTTTGTGGTGGAAGTGGTGCTCAACCGCATCGAGAAGATGTTGGCCTACTATCATGATTAGGAAATTTACCCGACCGTTGTAGCCTGGGGTGTCCTGTATTCACCCGTTAGCATCTCGAATTGTTGAGGGAATGCCGGATTATCGGGGCTAGGCGGATTATTTGAGGATATGTCGGATTGTCGAGGGGTGTTCATGTTCGCAACAAAACCAATCGTGCGACTGGCGCATATCAAGAAGAAATTCGGCAGTGCAGAAGTGCTCAAAGACATCACCCTCGAGGTTTATTCGGGTGAGGTTGTTGCTGTGATTGGGCCGTCTGGTGGTGGCAAATCAACGCTTTTGCGCTGCGCCACGCTGCTGGAAACCTTTGACTCAGGTGAGCTTTCCTATGGTGATTTGCAGGTGGCACACACCGAAGGTAGCCGCGCGGTGTATGGCAGCAGGACCGTGCTTAAACAGGCGAAATCGCGTTTTGGTTTGGTGTTTCAGAATTACAATCTGTTTCCGCACTATTCGGTGCTTAAAAACATCATGGACGCCCCGATAAGCGTGCAAAAGCGCCCGAAGGATGAGGTGGAGCGTCAGGCGCGCGAACTCATCGCAAAAATGGGGCTTGAAGGTAACGAAAACAAAGTGCCTTGCGAGCTTTCCGGTGGCCAGCAGCAGCGCGTGAGTATCGCGCGAGCCTTGTGCACCAACCCAAGCATCGTATTTTTCGATGAGCCTACAAGTGCGCTTGACCCGGAACTTACCGGTGAGGTTCTCAAAGTGATAAGAAGGCTTGCGGCGGAGCATATGACCATGGTGGTGGTTACGCATGAGATGCAGTTTGCACGTGACGTGGCTGATCGCATCATCTTTATGGATGGCGGGGTAATCGTTGAGGAAGGTCCGGCTAACCAGCTTATTGACCATCCCCAACACAAGCGCACCCAAGACTTCCTAGCGCGCTACGAACAGCGAGAGTCTTAAAAGGCTTCATGTCATCCAAGGAAGCCGGCCATTTCTCGCTCACGAGCCAGAAAAAGCCGCACATGGGAAAGCCCGGGCGCTGAGGGAGGAAGCTCGGGCGCTGAGAAGGGAAACAATGTCGAGCTTAAAGGCCACCGCACCAGGAGGGGAGGGTGCGGTGGCGTCGAGATGTCAGATGGACTAAAGGGAAAGACGTGGAAGCCGCGCGGGAGTGCCAGTCCTCTTGTCCAGTCGGCTCTGGTCGGTCGCTACAAGCCCGTTTCGCCCGTCGTCTACAGACTCGCCACGTATTCGGCAGTAAACTTACCCTGTGTGATGGCGAAAGAAATGCTTGAGCCGGCAATGGGGGTGCTGTATTGCGTTCCGAAGCGACAGCCAGCTGTGTTGCCTGCAGCAAACAGACCGGGGATGGGGGAGAAGTCCTCGCCAAGCACCTGGCCGTTGTGGTCAATCATCATGCCGGAACCATTTACGAGCATAGTGCCCAGCTCCCTCTGGCCACAGTAGCCGTAATATGGCGGTGTGGTAATGGGGAAGAGTAGGCTTGCATCTTTGTCGAAGTCTTCGTCGATCCCCGCTTCGCACAGCTCGTTATAACGCTCAATGGAGGCCACGAAGTTTTCGAGTGCTTCGCCCTCATAGCCAAGATAGCCTCCTAATGTTTCGTAGTCGTTTGCTGCGAATATGTTCGCTCCGGCCATAGTCCCGCGATCTACCACTTCGCCGTCTTCGGTGGTGCTGCTTGAAGTGACGTTACCTTCGCCGGTTGATCCGCCTGCTCCGTTTTCTACGGCTGCTGCCATCTGCTCGCGCAGGCTATCGAAGCCCGTATTGGGCCAGTCAAAACCCATGTGCCAGGCGCCTTGGGCCTTCAAGAGGTCTTCCACGTTGTCATCGAATAGGGCACAGAATATGCCGTCAGGCTGCATGACACCCTGCATACCCGCCAACTCGATGCAAGCGAAACCCTCGTTGCAGTAGCGTTCACCGTTGGCGTTAAGCCACAGGGGCGAGGCTGAGCCCAGCGGGTCGTTGGGCGAATCGCAGGGATAGTAGTAGTCGCCACCCATGGTGGCTTGATAGGGATCGAGGCGGCCTCCCGCCCAGTAGCAGATCTGTACGCCGGTACCCGTCTGTCCCATGCCGGCAATGTTACCCTCTGATCCTACGAGCATGTCGATAGGGGTGAGCAGATCGTGGCACATCTCGGAGTTTGCGGAGAAATCCCCCAGGCACACGATGGTACCCTTTGAGGCTGTCACCTTGACGTAAGATCCATCGGCTCGCTGGCCTATTGCACCTGTTACCGCGCCGTCGTCATCCTGAGTGAGCTGGCACACGGTTGTTTCCCAGAAAATCTCGCCACCGTTTTCCACTGCCTTGTTGGCCATACCGTTGATAAGCTCCGTCTGGAAACTGGCTGTACCTACGCAGCCGGGCCAAGTTTGAATACGACTCTTTTCTATGGTATAGCTCTCGTCGGTAGGCCAGAATTGCACATAGAGCTGCTCTTTCTCTTCGTCGCTCAACGCATCAATATACCAGTCGAACGCTGCACCCATATTGGCGCAGAACTTGCGTACAAGGCGTGCGTTGGAGCGGTTGCCGCTGCGAAGCTGCCAGTTGGTAAAGTATTCCAGCTCATCCACCTGCGGTACGTCGCGGCTGGCCAAAAATTCCGAATTGATGTGACCAAAGTTTCCCTGGCCTACGAAGGAGCGCTCATCTTCGGCCTGTTGCTCCATACACATGACCACCGCGCCTGACTCGGCTGCGGCGCGGGCGGCTGCAGCACCGGCGTAGCTTAACCCCAGCACCAGCACGTCGCAGCTTGCCGTCTCCGAGATCTCGCTCTCGCTTATCGGATCGGGTGCGTTGCGCCAGCTTGCCACAGTTGACGTTTCGACTTCCGAGGAGGTTCCAGAGCTATCCGTTGAGGGTGAACAACCGCTCATTATGCTGCTCGCGGCTAGCGCCGTCGCGCCGACTCCGGCACTTGCCAGAAAGCCTCTTCGAGAAATTCCCTTGCTTCCAATACCCATTTTTCCTCCTTATGCCGTATGCTTCTTCCTGCGCAGAAAGAACCCGCCATTGACCCTGAGCGGAAATGTTTGAACGGAGATGAGCGTCTTCGTTTTGATCTTCCGGCGCGCCCGAACCGTACGACAGAGTGATGTGTTTGCCCATCCCCGTGATGCGCTATCTGCGTCAACGTTTCGGTTATCTGAATTTGACCTGGTACTGTTTACCTGGGCGAATGGATTTGCATGTGTTTTCTGCCACGTCGGCGCAGAGGGGAATCATGGGAGGAATAGGAAGAGACATCGTACGGATTTTTCACACGATTCAGCGGGGCAACGATCGGCAAGAAGAATGTGTCACCCACGTCAGCAAGGGCGCGTGCGCCTTTGTACCGTATGTGCTTTTCGGAGCGTTTTTCATGACGCTGCCTATCCTTCCACCCCAACTCTCGCTTTTTAGTGCTGCGGCAAAAGGACTCTCCGTTTCGCTTGCGCCGTTTGTTTTAGGGGTAGCTGTGGCAGGAATTCTTCTGACGGTGCGCTTTCTTTCCGGTCGTCGCGGCGCGTTTTTTATGTCAAGACTGGCTGTGATTGCGGGATCGGCCTGCTATGTGGTTGCATGCGCCATCTGCGTTTTTGCAGGATCAGATGACAAAGGAGTGGGCGGTGCAGTTTTGGGAGCGCTGTGCGGTGCCAGCATGCTTTTTCCCGCTGTTGCCTGGGGATTTCTTTTTGCTCGCCTTTCGTTCAGGGTTGCGCTTGCCTGTGTCGCGTGTGCGCTCGGGTTGGGTGGTTTGTTCAATTTTCTTTTTGCAGTGGGGCTGTTTGAGATCAGTGTACCCTCGTTTATTGTCATGCTTTGCTGCGGGCTTGTCTTTCCGCTCGTTGAAGCTGTGCGCGGTGATCTTGTGTCCACCCGGGAGGTGTCGCAGAATTCGTTATTGGGAGCTGCGGAGGAGGGGGTGGTTGATAAATCCGAAGCCTTCGAGGTATCAATCGGTTATTCCCTCACTACAACCCTTGACCTTTGCATAGGCCTATTCTTGCTCGTGTTCGTATCAAGTGCTCGCTTCGAGGCATATAACACGGGCTTCATGCCCAGCTTGTTTGAGCGCATTGAGATGCTTTCGTTTATGGGTGGGGCGCTGTGTGCTGCCGCATTGCTTGCCCTGCGAAAAAGGCTGGAAGTTTCGGCTGTTGTGAATCTGTACATCCCGGCTCTTGCCGCCGTGTTTTTCTTCCTCTCACAGTTTTCGGTCGAGTCGGCTACGTTTGGAGTGGCATTTTTCCTTTCCCATGTCCTTATGGCGTTTATTGCGCTTATGGCGTTTGCGTCACTGGCGGCGGTGTCAGGGAAGGGGGAAATATCCCCATGGGTTCTCCACGTATGTCTGTATGTGGGTGCAGCGCTTTGCTCCCTTTTTGGTCAACGCTTGTATGTACTCGCGGGAGCAGATGCCATCGGGCCGTCACTTTTGCTGGTAGCCTCTGCGTATTTCGTCTACGTGGTGCTTGCTGCGCTCATACGTTCGCGGCATCTCATCGAACGGATGGCCGAAAGGGAAAGATCCGGGCGCAACGTAGGGTCGGTTGCAGCGTGCGCATATCTTGCTGAACGATATGCGTTCACGGCGCGCGAGCGGGAAGTGCTCGAATATCTGGCAGCGGGCCACGGATCGCCCTACATTGCCGAGAAGCTGTTTATATCAGAAAACACCGTGAGGACACACATGCGCAATATGTATCGAAAAGCCGGTGTCTCATCGAAAGAAGAGCTGATTCAGATCTTGGAGGCGGGCTGATAGTGGTGTGAGCCGTGAGGACGTCGTATTATTTCTGTTTTGTCCGACTGTGGGGATTTGACTGTACGATGACTGATCATCCTTCAGTGGCTACCAATTTTGTCAAAGCAGTAAAATATACGAATTATAAATAGTGACTATTTATTAGTGAAAAAATTTTCAATACAATATCATAATAAATATACAGGATAGAATATTTCTATACAATATTCTAAGTATGTATATATATTATAAGGGGAAATGGGGGTGTATTGTGACCGACTTCTGGGAGTTGGGTGGAGTTTCGATTGATAACACCAATTTAGAAGAGTGGAAGCGTCCTCTTGTTGATCAAGTATCTTTAGGCGATGTGATTGATTTCTGGGCCAACCAACTGCCGGAAAAAACGGCGATCATTGATGCGAATGGAAGCATAAGTTATGCGGGTCTTTGCGAAAGGATACACTCGGCGCGAAAGACCTTTGGGAAGTACGGAATTTCTAAAGGGAAAAATGTCGTCGCAGTGATGCCTGGCGGGATTGAGTTTGCGATTCTGCTTTTTGCTGCTATGAAGGAAGGTATCAATCTGATTCCTCTTGATATTCTTACGACCACAGAAGAGCTCGGGATTCGTTTGGAACTAGCGAAGCCCGTGATGGTTTTTGTGGCCAAACCTGAGCATATGCATGAGTGTGAAGCGCTTGGGTATTCTGCAATGAAGGTGCGCGGCGCAGAAAATGCAAGCCTTAGCGAGGTGGGCACCTCAGGAAAAGCGCAGGGGCTAGGGGATGTGCCTGAGCATATCGAGCCGTTAGAGGGTTTTCTCGATGACGAAAAGATACCATTTGCCCCAACGCCCCTTGGATTACTGGATCGAGATTGCTCATTCGGAGGTCATCTGCCCATCCTTACCATATTTACTTCGGGGACAACAGGGAACCCAAAAGGAGTTCTTTTATCAAAAGGGGGGTTGGAGCACGCCATAGGTTCCATTCAGTGTGCTCTTCGTGCTTTGCAAGACGATGTGTTTATCACATCGCTGCCCGTTAGCCACATCTACGGTATTAACACGGGGTTTCTGTTGCCTATGAAACTTGGGGCAACGTCGGTCATCATGCCGAAATTTAGGGCGAGCATGATGCTTGACCTTATGGAAAGGCATCGCGTTACCGTTGTCAATGGCGTCCCATCCATGTATAAGCGTATTGCACATGAACAGGAGCGATGTTCCCGAGATCTGGCGAGTATGCGCACCGGAACCATTGCTGGGGCAAAATGCAGCAACCTGGAGGAGTATGAGCGAATTCTTCATTGCTCTCTGCGGGTGATATACGGAAGCACGGAGTGCCCGATTGTTGCATTCACGACCGAGGGTGATTCACTAGATGTTGCGATTACGGGGGTAGGAAGATTTAACGAACTGGTTCAGGCAAAGGTCGTTGACAGTGTGGGTAAGGAGGTGAATCCGGGGGAGTCCGGCGAGATTGTCTGCAAGAATCCCGGCGCCATGATTGGCTATCTGGACAATCCTGTTGCTACTGCCGAACGTATAGATCGGGAGGGATGGGTTCATATGGACGATTTGGGCTATGTGGACTCAGACGGGTACGTGCATATCATCGGTAGGGTAGGCGATGTAATCAACAGGGGAGGATACAAAGTCTATCCCGCTGAGATAGAGAAGATATATGGCAGGATCCAGTTGGTTGCGGACTGCTGTGCGATGGGTTTTCCCCATGAAGAGCTAGGAGAGCAGATTGTCTTATTTGTAGAGGCAAAAGAATGTGTAAGTGACGTGCAGTTGAGGGACTACGCGAAGGGCAGGCTTGCCAAGTATGAGATACCAGATCAGGTAATCGTTCTTGACCATATGCCGCACCTTGCGAACGGAAAGCTGAACAAGCACGCCCTGGCGCAGCTCTATGAGGAATCGGGTCAGGCATTCCATAGTGATGCTGAACTTAGAGAGCGACTTTCAAATCGGGCGAAATGAAAAAATAAATCGCCCTGCCCATCTTCTCGGTTCGCAGTCGGGTTCTTCACCTAGAAACGCCAGATGGGAGGATTAACTTGTTCGTCTACGAGTCGTTGGGCGATGCGTTTTGCAGCTACTATCGTCATGATCTCATCGGTACCTTGAATGATGCGGTTTCCGCGGCATTCTTCCCAGATGCGGGCAGCCTTGGTAGTCGATTGGTATCCCATGCCTCCCATGATTTGCATAGCACTATCTGCCACCTCCATAGCAGTTTTCGGGATAAATCGCTTGAGGATAGCTGTATCGAGTCGTGAGTATTTTGATTGCTCATCAATGCCGCATGCGGTTTTATAGAGCAGGCTGCGCATTGCATCGATCTTCGCTTGGGCATCGGTAATCATTTCCTGAATTTGCTGGAATGCGAGGATGGAGGAATTGGATATCTTCCTATCAAGTGCATACATTACTGCCTGTTCAAGTGCAGACTGTGCGAGTCCAACTGTTGTTGCGCACACGTATATCCTGCCATACTCGAAACTGCTAAGGAGCATTTCTGCTCCGTGTCCTCTGATGCCGATTACGGCGCTTTTTTCGACTTGGACGTTGTCGAAAACTATGTCGGCTGTCGGGATGAGCTTTTGGCCTATTTTTGCCATAGGGAAGGTATCTACTCCCTCCGCGTCACGTGATACCAGAAAGAAAGTCAGGGGGGCTTTGTCGTTATGGGGCGGCGTATCCATGTCAACGTCGTAGGCGATAAGGGCAATGTAGGGCGCAAATTGCCCCGAATTCACAAAGGATTTGGTCCCGTTTATGACAAAGCCAGATTCACTCTCTGATGCGGTGGTGCGTACGTCGAATGTCTCTGATCCGGATTGTGGTTCGGAAACTGCCAGAGAGAAAGGAAGTCTGCCCGTATTCTCAATGGTTTTTTGTAAAAGAGTAGCTTGGTCTTCGCTGGCGGCTTTCGATATGAAGTGCATGTCAGTCATGAGGCCCTGAGCGGGGAGCGTAGCTCCGGCTCTGAGCGCCAATCGTTCGAGGATGAGAGCCTTGGTGATGACAGGAGCAGGAATGCCCCCAAGGCGTTTTGGGAGCCCTATGCGCCCAAAGCCTTCTTCAAGATATTTCCGAGTGAATGAATCGGGAACTCTCCCCTCGGCAATCCATCGATTGACTATCTCTTCCGAAAGGTGTTTTTGACAGAATGTGTCAAGTTTGGATAGAAGATCTTCTTGCTCTCGCGAGATCGAAAAATCCATTACTTCTCCCATCTGGTAACCCTGCGTGAAGATTATCAACAAATTGGCAATTATGGTAATATTTTTACGCGGATGGCATCATAATAGTGGAGCACGATATGGCACGAAGAAACAGGAATATCGCCAAAAACGCTATATATGACGTTTTTAGGCGGTTTGTCAGCAACGGTCAGACCAAGATTACCGTTTCTGCGATTATCGAAGCGGCCGGCATGACGCGTAAGACATTTTATAATCATTTTGCCAATCAGGATGAATTGGTGGCATGGGGATTCAGGAAAGATCTGCTGGATAGCCTTTTACGTCATTGGGATATTTCTGATTTAGTTGAATCGGCGAGCGATATTTACAATTTTGAAGGACTTCCATGCTACGGAAGGATCTCGGTGCACGCATTGTCTCTTGATCAATCACAATATTTTCGTGATTTCTACGACACGTTTCTCAAATACGAGAATTATTACCGAGCCATATTGCGCTCTGAGTTTAGCGTTGCGTTTTGCCGGTATCTAGAGGAACTGTTCCAAGGCTTGTTTTATGAGGATATGGACTACTTCCTGAATGGAAGGAAAATGCCTGAGGAGGCGAAGCGCTACACTGCCGCATTCTATGCTACGGGAGTAGTGCGAGGAATGATCAACGCCTTTATGGGCTTTGTCGAGAATAGTAACGTACGTCATATCCATCCGGTTAATAATCTGGCGCATGAGGGGATGCGGCATATCGTAGAGACTTACCAGATGGAAAAGTCCATAAGGCATTTCGGGGATAGAATCCCACCTACCTCCCGAGAGACAGGTCGCTCCCTCTTATGACGTAGCGCTTATGGTATTCGTAAGTCGTACCCTTATCGGTTCTAGTCTAGGGTTGGCGGGCGGATAGAAAACGTTGAGAGAAAGACCGCAACGCAGCCTTTCTCTTTACCGGTAGGTCGTTCAAGTTACTCGCTATTTAAACTGTTTCAACACACCGCGCCCCGCGACATGCACCATGATCTCGTCGGTTCCGCCGGTGAAGCGCATTGAGCGCGCATCACGCCACAGTCGAGATATGCGGCAGTCGTCCGTATATCCGATACCGCCCATGATTTGCATCGCATCATCAATTACCTCGAAAGACGATCGCGTGCAGTAATATTTCGCTGCATTGGGAAGGATACGATCATCAATACCTTGGTCGAGCTGCCATGCGGCTTTGTAGAGAAGATTCTGCATATTCTGAATCTTCAGATACATTTCTAACGCCTTTTGTTGAATGAGCTGGAATGACGCAATGGGCTGTTCGAACTGTTCGCGCTGATTGGCGTATGACATGGCATCTTCGTATGCACAGCGAGCCATTCCCGTTGCCTGAGCCGCGATGGAAATGCGTTCGTAGGAATAATTTTCCATGAGTTGGTAGAGACCTTCGCCCTCTTTGCCCACAAGGTCGCTTTCTTCTATCTCGACATTATCGAGATAGACTTCGCAGGTGCTGGAACTCTTTAACCCTACTTTATGCAGGTCGCTCATCTTTACACCTGCAGCCTTGAGAGGCACCAGCCACATGGACATCTTCCCCTCATCATCTATTGTAACGGTGAGCATCTTCTCTACCGCAAGAGCATGTGAGATGAATGTTTTATTTCCGGTGATGTAAACCTTTCCATTTCGATGCTCCGCACGTGCCGTAATGCCTTTGGAGTATGATCCAGCCTGCGGCTCGGAAGCGCCGAGAGCAAACGACACAGGACTGTGCTTAGCGGCATCGAGTGTGTATTGCATCTGTTCAGGGGTACCGAAGGAAATCATATCGCGTATTCGCAAAAAATTGTGCATCAGGTAAGATGGACCACCGAGGCGGCCAACTTCCTCTATGAACATCATGTGCGTAACGGCGTCCACAGGTGTTCCGCCATACTCTTCGGGTATTCCAAGGAATGCGAATCCCGCATCAACCATTGCATCCCACCATTCGGTAGGAAGCCGTCGTTCTTCATCGCAACTGCGCCAATAGGAATCTGGGAAAGAACTCATAAGTTCACTCAGGCTTTCGAGCAGTAGTTCTTGCTCGTCCGTGAGGGAAAAATTCATGCTCATAGCCGCCTCCTTTTCTGAGGATCCTTGCATCCCACCGCGTTCATAGAATAACCAGTGATTCTTTTAAAAAAAATTAACAATTACTGAAAAACGTATAATAAAAATTGAAATATTCGCTATAAGATAAATCTATAAAATAATAAAAAGCAATTTATATATACATAACATAAATCTTGTTTATTTACAAATATAAAAACCTGAGTAGAGTTTGAGATGGCCGGAATTAGCCCACCGCATCTGAATCCGGTCGAAATCTGTTGGGGTGCGCAAACTGCGCGCTTTAGAGGAAGGAAAGCCATGGATTTTTGTTTGCAGGATCAGGAGCATTACAGCAAACTCAGGGAGTCCATTCGCGAATTCGTTGCGAAGGAAATTGAGCCATTGGCTGACCAGGTTGCTGAAACGGGTTGTTATCCCGAAAAGCAGCTCCAGGCAATGAAGGATTTTGGACTCACAGGAATCGGCATCCCCGAAGAATACGGCGGAAAAGGCTGGAGCATGACGGAGATGGCGATTGTAACAGAAGAGATCGCCAAGGCATGTCCCTCGTGCGCTGTAGTTCTGCAGATCTATCTTCTCGGAACCGGTCCACTGATGCTTGCCGGAACCGAGGAGCAGAAAAAGAAGTATCTGCCCTTGGTTGCTTCAGGCGAAAAGGCTCCCGGTTTCGCGATCACTGAAAAAATGGCGGGCACCGATGCGGCAGCAATTCAGATGACTGCAGTTCGCGATGGAGACGAATGGGTTTTAAATGGCAAGAAAACGCTGGTGGGTAATTTCGGCCATTCTGATTTCTACTTCGTATTTGCAAAGACCGACCCTGAAAAGGGCGGCAAGGGCATTACGGGTTTCATTGTCGATACCGATAATCCCGGTTTCCGTCCCGGTATCACCTATAAGAAGATGGGTATTCTTGGCCAGCGTACCGGCGAGTTTGAGTTGGTTGATTGCCGCGTGAGTGACGATGCTGTCCTCGGAGAGGTCAATAAGGGATACGGCATTGCTCTCGGTGCGCTAGACGGAGGGCGTATACAGGTTGCGGCTCAGAGCCTTGGCGTTATGTGGCGTGCCATCGAGGAATGCAAGACCTGGTGCAATGAGCGTATTGTTTTCGGATCGAAGCTCGGCAATATCCAGTCCATCCAGTTTAAGCTCGCGGATATGGTTGCGAAATACCAGGCGGCAAAACTTCTGTGCTATCGGGCTGCGATCCTCGAGAGCAATCCCGGAAGTGTATCTCGTAAGCAGAAATCTGCTGAGGTCTCCATTGCAAAGCTGTTCGCATCTGAGGCGGCCAACCAGGTTGTATACGACGCAACGCAGATCATGGGCGGTCGCGGCGTAATTCGCGGCAATAAGTGTGAACAACTCTATCGCGACGCACGCGTGTACACGATCTTCGAGGGGTCTTCAGAGGTACAGCGTATGGTTATCGGACGCAGCACCCTTGACGGCAGCTTTGTGAGTGAGGTCTAGGATCGCTCTTTTGCAGGGAAGGTGGTTGATTCTGATTTGAAACTGGGCGCCGGGGTATCAGATACTGCCTCTTGCAAGATGACCCGGCGCCTTTCTGAATGAGGTTTAAACCGAAGGGGAACAGCATGGAGCTTAGAAAGAATATTTCCAAGGATAAAACGCCGTTTGGCCCTCTGGCCGGTGTCCGTGTCATCAATGCCGGTTCATCGATTGCAGGGCCGTTCGCGACTTCGCTTATGGCCGACTGGGGCGCAGATGTAATCTGGATCGAAAATCCAAAGGTGCCTGAACTTACACGCGGAAATCTATCTCCGCAGGACAATCGACGCAATCAGCGCAACATCAGTTTGAACATTCGTACCGATAAGGGTAGAGAGGTTCTACTGAAGTTAGTCGAGACCGCAGACATCTACGTGGAAAGCAACAAGGGCGGCACGTATGAGAAGTGGGGTCTGTCCGATGAATTTCTTTGGTCTATTAATCCAAAGCTGGTTATCTTCCATCTGTCCGGCTTCGGTCAGTATGGAGATCCCAACTATGTAAGCCGTCCCTCTTACGATTCAATTGGTCAGGCATTCGGATGCTATATGGCATTTAATGGTTATGCCGATCGTCCTGCGGTGCCCGCCATGCCGTGGACCGGAGATCTGATTCCCCCGATTCTCGGATGTGCCGCGTGTCTTGCTGCTCTGCATAAGGCGCGCGAGACCGGAGAGGGTGACAGCATCGATATGGCTCAATATGAGGCTTTGCTGCGCGTTCAGAATGCTTTTCCTTTGGAGTATCTCAATCTTGGGCAGGATATTACGGACGCAACACGTCCTGGTGACCGCAGCTACTATGCCGGTTGGGGCAATTTCGAATGCAAGAACGGACGCATGTATCTGTGCGCGATGGGCACCAGCGGCATGAGGGGCCTTATAGAGCTTCTTGGGTTTGAGTATGGAACGGATACGTTCCCCGAAGGCGTGCAGTGGATTACGCTCAAGGATGAAGGCTACGAACTCCTTAACAAGGCCATTGAAGAATGGATGGTCGAACACACTATGGAGGAAGTGGATGAGATCTTTACCAAGATGGGCATCGCTTGCTCTCCGATCATGACCTATGAACTCGCCGTCAAGCATCCGCACTACATCGCGCGAGAGAACTTTACTGAGTGGGATGCCATTGGTGGTCCTTTCGAAGACGGAAAAGTACGCGGTGTCAATATCACACCGAAATTTAAGAAGCATCCTGGAAAGATCGTGCGTGGCTGCGTGACCGCCGGATACGACAACGAAGAGATCCTTGGCGAACTCGGCTATGACGAGAACCAAATTAAGGCGATGTACGACGACGGAGCCATCGCCACCAATGATGCGATGATGTGGTAGAGCGATAGAGCGGCTGCTGTGTTTCAGGCAAGCGCTGTCGAAACTTCCCGAGAACAAGATTAGGGTGAAATGGTTCCGAGGAACCAAAGCGAGAGGTGGAAAGTATGTCCACGTTCAAGATTTATCCCATTCGTCTAGGTCATTCTGAAATCCCCGAGACTTTTGTAGTGAAGGGCGGTCATACCGCCGCAGGTGAAGTTAAGAAAATCTGGTTCGCGCACGGTTTTTATGCCGCCAAGAACAATCAAACCGGAGAAGTCACCTTGCTTGACACCGGAAGCGGTCATTGGAAGTTCTGCGAAGAGAACAACCTTATGGAATACAAGACTAACGTCGAAAAAGGCCCCGATGCTGTCGAGGCACTTGCAAAAGTTGGCATCAAGCCAGAAGACATCAAGCAGATTTGCCTTACGCACCTCCACCACGATCACGCTGCTAATCTGTGGCTGTTCCCCAAAGATATTCCTATTTATGTCCAGCGCGACGAGATGCATAACGCAGTGGCTCCTTACGAGGCACAAAAATGGGATTACACGTATCAGGATCACCCGAAGCTCCCGTACTGGAAAGAACACATGTGCCAGATGATCCCCGTTGATGGTGAATACGAAGTCGAGCCTGGGTTGAACCTTATTCCTACCCCGGGGCATACGTTCGGTAGTCAATCCATTCTTGTCGATACGGAGGATGGTCGCTACATCTACGTCGGTGATCTCTTCTATGTTGACGAGAATGTTAAGGGCAAGATTCACACGAATTTCGCCGGTCAAGATATCTGGAATCAGAGCCGGGTGAAGGTCTTGCAGACGGGGGCAAAGATTCTGTGGCTGCATGACATGAAATTCTTTGATCAGGAGTACTACGGCTAGGTTTCACGGTTAGTCCAAGCGATTCAGTACGAATACATGCAAGGCAGGAGGGCTGTCGGCTCGTATGAGTGAGAGGCGGCGGCTCCTTCTGCATGCGGACGCTCGCGTGGCGTTTTGTAAGAGGGTGGTGATGAATGGATACTAAAAAAACAGTTTGGGCGATTGTAGGCATCGTCCTTGGCGTTGCAATCATGTTCACCCCTGCTCCTGAGGGGCTGACTACAGAGTCGATGCGGGTGCTGGGCGTGCTCGTGTGGGCGATTGTTTTCTGGATTGGTGCCGTGCTGCCGGAGGCCGTAACTGCGGTTGTCATGTCCGTGCTCTTTGTTATTTTGGGCGGCGTTGGTGCTGATGTTGCGTTCGCGGCGTTTTCCGGCACCACGATCTGGCTGGTTATTCCCGCTTGCATGATTGGTATCTCCGTGAAAGAGTGCGGCCTTATGGAGCGCGTGGCGCTGATGTTGCTGAAGCTCTTTCCGAAAAACTTTGCAGGTCGGGTTGTTGGGTTGATGGTTTCGACTTTTGCCGTCGGCCCGTTCGTTCCGTCCACTATGGCGAAAACGGGTATTCTCGCGCCAATTGCTCGAGCTATTTCTGACACTGCTGGATATCAGGGAGAAGGCAGGAAAGCACACGGAATGTTCTTCGCCTACTGGACCTCGCTCAAGTCATGTTCGACGATGTTTATTACTGCATCTGTGGTATCCGTCGCATTGGTAGGCATGCTTCCCGAAGACGTTGCCGCACAGTATGGATTGATGTCATGGGCTCTCTGGTCGTTGCCGGTTATGATTCCATTTTTGATTCTAAGTGCGCTTTTCATCATCTTTTGGTACGGACGATCCGTTAAAGGGGATGGGTCAACCATAGATGAGAAAGATGAGAAGGGCAGTGCTGACTTCGTTGCGACTCGTCTTGCCGAGCTTGGGAGTTGGACGAAAAATGAGAAAATTGCGGGCATCATCGTTATTCTTACGGTTGTGTTGTGGCTGACGAAGTCTTTCCATGGTATCAACGAATGGGCGGTTGCTTGTATTGCCATGGCACTGTTTTTTGTCTTCGGCATTGTCAATATGTCGAATTTCAATAAGCAGGTTCCATGGGGTATCATCGTCTTTGTCGGATGTGCTATTTCCATCGGTGATGTACTTCCTGAAGTTGGTGTTACCGACTGGATTACATCAATAGCAGGTCCGATGACAGCGGGCTTCTTCTCCAATCCGTTTCTGATGACGGTAGGAGTAGCGGTATTTGCTTACATCGTTCGCTTCCTGATCGTGTCGGAATCCGGTTTTCTGGCAGTTTCGACAGCGATTTTGTTCCCGTTGGCCATTTCCGCCGGCATCAATCCCTGGATTGTCGCAATCATTCTTAATGCCTTCACTAACACCTTCCAGTTCCCGTATCAGAGCTCTCTGCTTCTTGGCACCGTCGGTACAATGGGCGAAGGCTTTATCAAATACAACGAGACTTCGTTTTTCAATATTCCGTTCTGCGTGATCTTTCTCATCGGCTTTTTGATTGCTTGTCCTGTCTGGATGGCGACGGGCGTTATGTATATCTAAAAATCCTCTTATTCGCCTTGGTACGGGGCACCAATCCGATGGATTTGCGCCCCGTACCCGAGTTCTGTTGCATGCAGAAAACGCGTTTATGGAGCGTGGGATGCGCCAGCGTAGTCACGCTTAGGTCTGGTTGCTCGACTAAAAGAAAGTTTCCTCAGGAGTCTGTGGGTTTATCACGGACGGGAGGGACAGGCAGTAGTCGTCTTGAGCGTTTAGTTGATTGGTTGGTGTGATGTGGAAAACATTGATTATGTAGAGGGCGGTGCAGTTCGTCGTAAACAGAAAATGACCTGGCGGCATTATGGATTTGTGTTTGCGTGTGCAGCGATGGAGTTCGTATGCATTGGAGCATGGTTCAATTGCGCAGGTATCTTCTACAATCCGGTGGCAAATGAGTTTGGTATTGGTTTGGGACAGGTCGGAATTTATGTTTCGATCTCATTCTTCTCAACGATGGTCGTGCTTCCGTATGGTGGCAGACTTTTGGAGCGCGCAAACGCGCGCATGATTTATGCGGCAACCAATGCGTTGCTGTTCGCGGCGTTTTTATTGAACGCTCTCGCTCCTAATGTATACGTGATGTATGTTTCGGGCTTGCTGGCGGGTGCTATGGGCGCATTTGACATGTATTTGCTTCCCGTAATGATCGCGCGCTGGTTCAAGGAGCGCATGGGTTTTGTGGTGGGGGCTGCGGCTGCGCTCTCGGGAATAGGTGCTGCCACTCTCAATATAGCGATTGCAGCTGTTATTACGACATACGGATGGCGTATCGGATATGCGGTCATTGCGCTCTTGGTGCTCATTCTTGTCATTCCTTCCTCTATTGCATTCGTTCGCAGCTACCCTGAAGAGGTTGGTGTCAGGTCGTATGGAGCGGCTTTGGATGGTTTCGAAGAGAAGGAAGCCAAGTCCGATTCGCCGTTCTCAATAGTCAAGGTTGAGGGCGCTGATTTCTCCAGGGTTGTACAATCGATTTCGTTCTACTTGATGATTCTCATGGCAATGACAGCGGGTCTTGCTGTCATGATGTCGCAGTATCTGACTTCATACGCTCTTGATGTTGGCTACGCTACCATGGTGGGGGCTGCAATGACTTCGGCTGCGTCGCTCGGCAACATGGGAGGCAAAGTGGTATTCGGCGCATTTGCCGACAGAAATATTACGCTTGCGGTAATCGGCCCGGTCGTTTTTCCGATTATCGGATTTATTGGCCTGATGGTTGTTGGGGGTGCGAATTCGACCGCAATTGTCGCAATGGCATTTTTGTACGGAACTATTCAATGTAGCAATGTGAGCATTCTGCCTCTTGCGGTGCGACATCTGTTTGGCGATAAGGATTACGGACGTATTTGGTCTATTATTTCGGCCTGTTCATCGTTTGCTTGCGGTGTCGGTTCTTCAATCTGGGGTTTTGTGTACGATGTCTCCAACACGTTTTTCGGTGTCTTTACGGTGGGTATCATTTTGCTCCTCATCCGTCTGGTTGCGTATCTCATCGCGTTGCCGGTTGCCAGGCGTATTCCGCACTCCGAAGAGGTCAGGAAGGTTGCGGGCTAACATAACTAAATTCCAGCATCGCTTCGCAGCCCTCTTTTAAGATCACGACTGAAGTCCGGCGCGAACTTTGCCTTGAGACAGTCGCAAAAAGAGGATCCCGGCTCGGGATCCTCTTTTGATAAAGCGATTTGCTATAGCCGATGTGGCGCGGTCATGCCTCATCGTTCTTGGGCTTCAGCATGCCGTAGCCACCACCGGTGCGCCGATACAGTACATGCACCTCATTGGCGTCGCGATCGGTGTAGACGAAGAAATCGTGCCCCAAAAGATCCATTTGAATCAGGGCTTCTTCCTCGGTGAGCGGCGTGAATTCGACCTCTTTCACGCGCCCCACTTCGTCATCGGCGGAAAGCTCGGCCATAAGCTCAGCGAAATCGACCTCGGCAGGCTCAGGAACCGGTTCGGCGG
>CAZLKG010000001.1:0-608 GCA_964560045.1 uncultured Slackia sp. | reverse complement strand
TGACGCGGGTCTTGTACTTGCGCAGCTGACGCAGTACCTTGGCGGCCGCCACGTCGATGGCGGCATACATGTCCTCTTCGTTCTCCTCCACATGGATGGTGTGGCCTTTCGGGCGCAGCGTGACCTCGCAGATGCAGGGCACAGGTCGGTTCTTTTCCACACGCAGAATCACCTCAGCCACAGGGATGTCGAGGCGCAGCACCTTCATCGCGTTGCCGATCTTTTCGGTGGCGTATTCGTTGAGCGAATCGGTGACCGTGATTTTTCTGCCGGTGACCTTGATCTCCATCTCCATGCTTCCTGTCCTTTCCTTTGGGTCTTTCGCCCCGCCTTGCCGGGTGGCGGATGCGGTGCGAGGATGTATCCCTAGCCGGGATAGACCTTTCTCATCAACAATGGTAGCGCACTTCAGGGCAGTGCGTGGGCAGGTGTTGTCATCTTGTCGTGCGACCTGCATCCACGCTGTCGGGCGTGTCTATGTTCATCGGGCAACGGCCTCATATCAGAACCTTCTCAGCTTTTTTCACAGGTGGAGGGGTTTTGCTCGCGGGATGGGAATATATCAGGGTGTCTTCAGTATTCTTTACGGGTGCAGGGGTTTTGCAGTA